>PAAD01000055.1 GCA_002698745.1 Flavobacteriaceae bacterium | reverse complement strand
TGAGTTTGGACATGGTCGCGCCTTCCATAAACAAGTTAAGCGATTGCGACTGATCAATGAAATATCCACGGTGACGTGACATATCAATGATGTCCTTCATGCTCATTTCCCAAACGGTTTTGTACAGTTCTCTAATATCAGCTGGAATGGTTTCTATGTGCTGAATAGATCCGTTTGCACGCATCAATTCTTGCTTCATATCCTCGTCCCAAAGACCTAGGTTAACCAAGTCTTCCAACAAGTGTTTGTTCACCACAATAAACTCACCAGATAACACACGTCTTGTGTAGATATTGGAAGTGTACGGCTCAAAACATTCGTTGTTTCCTAAAATTTGAGAGGTAGATGCTGTTGGCATCGGTGCCATCAATAGGGAGTTGCGAACGCCGTGCTTTTTAATCTCTTTGCGTAAGCCTTCCCAATCCCAACGGCCACTAAGCTCGTCGTCTTTGATGCCCCACATGTTGTGTTGGAACTCACCTTTTGAAATTGGCGAGCCTTTGTACGTTTTGTAAGGTCCTTCTGCTTCTGCCAAATCTTTAGAAGCGGTTAACGAAGCAAAATAAATGGTTTCAAAAATCTCTTGATTCAAAGTTTGTGCATCTTCGCTTGTAAATGGTAAACGTAGTTTGATAAACGTATCCGCAAGACCTTGAACGCCTAATCCCACAGGGCGGTGACGCATATTGGAGTTCTCCGCCTCCTTAACAGGATAATAGTTCCGATCAATTACTTTGTTTAGATTTTTGGTAACACGAATGGTAACGTCATATAACTCTTTGTGATCGAATTTGCCGTCTTTAACAAACATGGGGAGGGCAATAGAAGCCAAGTTACAAACCGCAATCTCATCCTTGGAAGTGTATTCTATAATTTCAGTACAGAGGTTTGACGAACGGATAGTTCCTAAGTTTTTTTGATTAGACTTGCGATTGGCAGCGTCTTTATAAAGCATATAAGGCGTTCCTGTCTCAATTTGAGATTCTAGAATTTTTTCCCAAAGATCACGAGCTTTTATGGTCTTGCGGCCACGATTTTCATTTTCATATTTGAGGTATTTCTCTTCAAATTCCTCACTATGACAATCGTAAAGACCTGGACATTCATTAGGACACATAAGTGTCCATTCAGTGTTTTCTTCCACGCGTTTCATAAATAAATCAGGTATCCACATGGCGTAGAACAAATCACGTGCGCGCATTTCTTCCTTGCCATGGTTTTTCTTTAACTCTAAAAAGTCAAAGATATCCGCATGCCATGGCTCAACATAAATGGCAAAAGATCCTTTTCGCTTACCACCACCTTGATCTACATAGCGGGCTGTATCGTTATAAACGCGCAGCATGGGCACAATCCCATTTGAAGTGCCGTTTGTCCCTGCAATATATGATCCTGTCGCACGGACGTTGTGAATAGACAAGCCTATACCTCCAGCAGACTGTGATATTTTAGCCGTTTGCTTTAGCGTATCGTAAATTCCGTCAATGCTGTCGTCTCGCATGGATAGCAAAAAGCATGAAGACATTTGTGGTTTTGGTGTCCCCGAGTTAAATAAAGTTGGTGTTGCGTGCGTGAAATACTTTTTAGACATCAAGTGATATGTCTCTATAGCGGCATCTAGGTCCGTTGGGTGAATTCCTACAGAAACACGCATCAACATGTGTTGTGGTCGCTCAGCAACATTGCCGTTAATTTTAAGTAGATATGAGCGCTCAAGGGTCTTAAAGCCAAAGTAATCATAACCAAAATCACGATTATAAATGATGGTAGAGTCAAGCAACTCCGCATTGTCTTGTATTACTTTACTCACTTCATCTGAGAGAAGCGGTGATTTTTTTTCTGTGCGTGGGTTGACATACTCATAGAGGTCTGCCATAGTTTCGGAAAAAGATTTCTTTGTGTTTTTGTGGAGGTTAGAAACCGAAATACGAGCGGCTAGTTGGGCATAGTCAGGGTGAACAGTTGTCATGGAAGCGGCTGTTTCAGCTGCCAAGCTATCTAGTTCCGATGTGGTAACTCCATCATAAAGACCTTCAATAACTTTCATGGCCACCTTGACAGGGTCAACAAGTTCGTTAAATCCATAACACAGTTTACGAACCCGGGCGGTAATTTTGTCAAACATGATGGGTTCTTTACGCCCGTCCCTTTTTACTACATACATAATGTCGTTTACTTTTATTGGTTAATGAGCATCAACATTATTGGTGAATATTAATACTGCACTGCTTTCTGGATGACTAAAAGTCGTCGCCGAAAGAATACTTCTCTTTTTCCTCTGTCTCTTGGTTCATCACCCCAGCTTTTTGGTATTCCGATACACGCTTTTCAAAGAAATTAGTTTTGCCTTGGAGCGAAATCATATCCATAAAATCAAATGGGTTGGATACATTGAATTCTTTTTCTAAACCAAGTTCAACAAGCAGGCGATCAGTAACAAATTCCAAATACTGGGTCATCAGTTTGGCATTCATTCCGATTAGACTAATCGGTAATGATTCCGTAATAAACTCCCGTTCAATATTTAAAGCATCGATAATAATTTCGCGTATACGAGCTGGCGGTACTTTATTTACCAAGTGTTTATTGTGTAAGTGAACAGCAAAGTCACAATGCATCCCCTCGTCGCGTGAAATTAATTCATTTGAAAACGTTAGCCCTGGCATTAGTCCACGCTTTTTAAGCCAAAAAATGGAACAAAAAGCCCCTGAAAAAAATATTCCTTCAACAGCTGCAAATGCAATAAGACGCTCAGCAAATGAATCTGAATCTATCCAACGTAACGCCCAGTCTGCTTTTTTCTTGATGGCAGGAAACACCTCAATAGCCTGAAATAAATTATTCTTCTCAGTTTCGTCCTTAACGTAAGTATCAATCAAAAGAGAATATGTCTCAGAATGAATGTTTTCCATCATGATTTGGAACCCATAATAAAATTTTGCCTCACTGTACTGCACCTCATTTACAAAGTTCTCTGCCAAATTTTCATTTACGATACCGTCCGATGCTGCAAAAAATGCCAAGATGTGTTTTATAAAGTAACGCTCATCATCATTAAGCTTAGTAGACCAGTCTGTTAAATCTTGATGTAAATCAATCTCTTCAGCTGTCCAAAAACATGCTTCTGACTTCTTATACCATTCCCAAATATCATGGTGTTCAATAGGAAAAATTACAAAGCGATTTTTGTTTTCAGACAATATTGGTTCTATAGCATTTGGCATAATTTTTTAATTAGAGGGTTTAAGGGGTGATTAACTGCACTACAAATATTCCAAAAAAAATCACCAAATAAAAGCCATACTTTTCCACAATGCCTTTTAGTTTTTAACAAGAATTAAGGGTTTTCCTACAAAATCTTGGAAAATAGTCTTTTTTAAAACTCTGATTTTCAGGTATTTGTAAGTATCTGTATGGTAAGAGGATTGACTAACAATTTTTGTTGGCATCAAATTCTTGCGCCGCCGCATGCAAGGCATCGTACCATGCCTGCCCAAACTTTCGCACAAGTGCCGCTTGCACAAATTGATAAAGAGGCTGTTTTAGAGCTGATCCAAGAGAACATCCTGGCGCACATATAGACCACTCATGGTAGTTAACTGCCACAAATGCGCTGTAGCTTTTCACACGGACGGGATAGAGATGACATGAAATGGGTTTCTGAATTTTATTGGCTTGGTGTTTATTGGCCTGCTCAATGCCGCATTGTGCAACACCTTTGCTGTTATAAGCAATATATGCACACGCCTTGCCGTCAATCAATGGGGTTTCCCATTCCTCAAATGCATTCTGTATGGCCACGCCTTGTACCTCAATGGCCTTTATACCTTCTTTTGTTAAAAATGGCTTGAGTGTTGTCCAATCTTTTTTAAGCTGGTTTATTTCATCCAGCTCAAGTGGCGCACCTGCTTCACCTTCTACACAACAAGCCCCTTTACATGCTGTTAAATCACAAGTAAATGCCTGCTCGAAAAGCGTTTCTGAAACAAGTGTTTTACCCAATTGAAACATGATGCTAAACTACAATTTTGAAACATAAATAAGGTATATTTGACACATGTTTAACCTAAAAGAAATCGTAACCTGTACCATGGTATTATTTGCAGTCATTGATATTGTGGGAAGTATTCCCATTGTTATTGGGCTGCGCCAAAAGGTTGGCCACATTCAGTCCGAAAAAGCCTCTATAGTTGCCGGGCTAATTATGATTGGATTTTTGTTTTTAGGAGAACAGATCCTAAGTCTTATTGGGATTGACGTCAACTCCTTTGCAGTTGCTGGGGCACTTATTATTTTCTTTTTGGCTCTGGAAATGATTTTAGGCATACAACTCTACAAAGACGAATCTTCAGAAACAGCATCTATTGTACCCATTGCGTTTCCCATTATTGCAGGTGCTGGAACCCTTACTTCAATCCTTTCACTACGTGCAGAATATAACCTGCCCAATCTCATTGTTGCTATTATAATCAATATAATAATTGTCTACATTGTATTAAAATCCTCCAAACGCATTGAACGAATTTTAGGTCCTTCTGGCATTGGGGTAATCCGTAAAATATTTGGTATTATACTTATGGCAATTGCCGTAAAGTTATTTGCTGGAAATGTTCAACAATTATTTATTCAATGAAAATACTTATTTACACTTTTTTAGGGCTGGCAGCTGGGTTACTAATTTTTAATTTATTCCACGTTGATTTTGAGGAGCCGTTTGAAGGGGAAAGTTTTGCTGCTGTAGTAGGGGTTGGCGCAAGTCTGTGCGCCATTATCTTGCTTATTATTTTAAAAATAGCTATTAAAATCAAAGAAAAAATAAAGAGCTAATTTATAGATAAGGCAACCACTTCTACGCCTGCACGTTCTAAAAATTCAATGCCAGAAACATCTTTGTATTGCGTTGCATACACCACTCTTTTAATCCCTGCCTGATGAATAAGCTTGCTACATTCTTTACAAGGTGATAATGTAATGTACAAAGTAGCACCAGCACAGGATTGCGTAGAGGAAGCAACTTTCATAATGGCATTTGCCTCAGCGTGTAATACATACCATTTTGTGTAGTGTTCTTCATCTTCACAAGCATTTTCAAATCCGGTGGGCGTTCCGTTATAGCCGTCTGAAATAATCATGCGGTCTTTGACAATTAGCGAGCCTACTTGCTTGCGCTGACAATGGGATAGCTTGGCCCATTCCATAGCCATACGCATATAGGCTTTATCGTAGCGCAATTGTTTCTTTTCAGCTTTGTTCATAGTGCTTTGGTTGCCGTAATTAAAACAGGAACTAAATTACCTATAATTATGCTACTGCCAACCAAAATGCGGTCTCGTTTTGAAACCCTAAATAAATTACTCAAAATGCTGTTGACAACAATAACCAAAGTCACAATCACAAGCTGTGCAAATTCAATGCCGAGGGTAAAATACAATAAAGGAAAGCCTATTGATTTTTGCGTAAAAACTATGGAAAAATATGCCGAAAAGCCCAGTCCGTGGATAATGCCAAAAAATGTCGCAAGAACAAAAAATGGTAGTGATGGTTTGCGTTCTAAGCTGTTATTCCAATACAATGCGTGTAAAGCAGTGAGTAGAATGGAAATGGGAATCAAAAACTCAACCCAATTTAAAGAAAAACTGATAATTCCTGCCGATGCAGCCCAAAGTGATAGGGTGTGGCCTATGGTAAATCCCGTTACCAGCAAAAGCAATAAACGCATTTGCTTGAAGACAAATGGTAGAGACATGGCAATCAAAAACAGTAAGTGGTCATAAGCATTGATGTCTAAAATATGCTCAAAACCCAGTCGTAAATAAAATATGAAGTCGTTCATGATGTGCTAAAATCCTCGTTCGTTTTTAATATCTTCATATGCTTTTTGAATGCGTTGAAACTTTTCTTTAGCGGCCTCTTCTGCAACTTGTCCTAAATTACGTACTTTATCTGGATGGTGCTTTTTAACCAAGTTTCTATAAGCCTTTTTAATGTCGTTTTCCGTAGCCGTTTTGGGCACTTCTAATATAGTATATGCGCTATCTGTTTGGGCAACAAACATGGCTTTGATGCTTTTAAAGTCTAAAGTGCTTATGCGCATGTAGCCAGCAATTTCCAAAAGCTTTTCTAACTCAGGTGGCGAAACACGCCCGTCAGCTTTAGCTATACGAAATAAAAAGTCTAACATCTGTAAACGGGCACCATATTGCGTTCTAATGGTGAGAAATTTCCCGATTTCTATAGCAGAAATTCCTGTTTGTTTGAATTCCGCATTATATACACGAAAAATTTGATTGGCGCGTTCCTTCCCAAAAAATTGAACAAACTGTGCCCTTACATAATCCAATTCCGTTTGGCTTGTTTTTCCGTCGGCTCGAATTACCATACTGGCCAATGCCAATAGGCGCAACTCAAAATCTTGTTGGGAAACACGTGTGGTTTGGAAAGAAGTAGTAAACTTGGAGCGGGTATTTGTTTCAAAAAGACTTCCCAAGAAAAAGCCCAATAAGGCTCCAGGAAACCGAAAGATCATATAGCCTATAAATGCAAATAGCCAACGCATACTGCAAAAGTACAAATGAAAAAAAACTATGGCCTATTTTTATGATCTTATATTATGTTACATTTACCTTATGCGATATCCAGAAACCAAACGTTTTGAAAAAACACGCTCTTTTGTGCAAAAGCACCTGGAAGTCGGCACTAAAATTTTAGACCTGGGTACACCCAACGAATTATCTGAATTTATTGCCTCCTCAGGATACAAAGTGCAAAATACAAGAGGTGAGAATCTCGACACGGACTTTCATCCATATATAGATACGGGAATGGATTGCGTTACTGCTTTTGAAATATTTGAACATATGTTGGCGCCATTTAATATCCTAAGTCAACTTAAAACCCCCAAACTCATTGCTTCTGTTCCTCTTAACCTTTGGTTTGCTTCTGCATATTGGAACTCAAAAGACGATTGGGACAAACACTATCATGAATTCGAGCAAAAGCAATTTGATTTTTTGCTTGAAAAAAGTGGATGGGTTGTAAAAGATCATCTAATTTGGACTTCACCTGACCCTAAAAAAATTGGGCTAAGACCATTATTACGATATTTTACGCCCCGCTACTATATGGTTTATTGCGAACGTGACTAAAAATCCAACAGCTTCCTTATCTTTGTAATAAATAATACGCTATGTATCCTGCTGAAATTGTTAAACCCATGCGCGAGGAACTTACTGCCGTAGGTTTTGACCAATGTACAACCCCAGAAAGTGTCGCATCGGCTATAAATAAAAAAGGTGCTACTACGCTTGTAGTAGTGAACTCTGTCTGTGGCTGTGCCGCGGCCAATGCTCGCCCAGGGGTGCGTTTGTCACTAGCTAATGACAAAACACCTACACAACTTATTACCGTGTTTGCAGGTGTAGACAAAGAGGCTACTGCAGAAGCAAGAAATCTTATGGTTCCTTTCCCGCCTTCATCCCCAAGTATTGCACTATTTAATGACGGAGAATTAGTGCATATGCTCGAAAGACATCACATTGAAGGGCGTTCTGCTAATATTATAGCAGAAAACCTAAAAGAAGCGTATAACACGCACTGCTAAAGCACATCAATGGCTAGGCTAATATCATATCCGCTTAGCGTTCTATACTACCTATTATTTGGATTTACTCTAATACTGTTTGATGGGATTCAACGAATTTGTTATTTTATATTTGGTAAAAAGGCACACCGTAAGAGCGTAATTATACTCAACTTTTTATTGTTAAGGTGTTTGAATATTTTAGGGACTCGATTTGTTGTAGATTACTCTTTTAATTTAGAAAAAAACCAGTCCTATATTTTTGTTGCCAATCATCAAAGTACGTATGATATCCCCCCTCTTATTTGGTATTTACGCAAAGCTTTTCCGGTTTTTGTTGGGAAAAAAGAGTTGGGTAAAGGAATTCCTAGTATTTCCTTTAATTTAAAGTATGGCGGTGCTGTACTCATTGATCGAAAAAACCCAAAAGAGGCGCTAAAAGACATCAAAGCATTTGGAGAAAGGCTAGTGATAACCAACGGCAGTGTTGTGATTTTTCCAGAAGGAACGCGAAGCAATGGGGCCAAACCCAGAGCCTTTCAATTGGGTGGAATAAAACAATTAATTAATGCCATGCCTCAGGCAAAGCTGGTAGGCATCACCATCAACAATTCCTGGAAACTTTCGCGCAACGGCTATTTTCCAATGGGAATTGGGGCTAAAATCAAAATTAAAATGCATCCCCCTGTGAATTTACCGAGTTCCCAAGTATTAGAGACCCTTGAACAGTTAGAAAAAACCATTATAGCTGATATCAATTCCTAATCAATACTCGGAAAGCGAAGTTCAAAGCGCGTAAGTGAATCTGGAGTAGAGTCAAAAACTACAGAACCATCATAGGTTTCAACAATAGATTTTACCATGCTTAAGCCCAATCCCATACCACTAGTTTTCGTGGTAAATGTTGGTTCAAAAACCCGTTCTTGTAAGTCTTTAATAATTCCCTTACCATTGTCTTCAACGGCCAATAAAATTGATTTTTTTTCTTTAGTAAGCGTCACACGAATCTGAGGTTGTTCAACTTCTTGACATGCTTGTATAGCGTTGTTAATGAGGTTGTTGATTATACGTACCAATTGTGTAGCATCAAAATGAGCATATGCCTTGGAAACGGACTTAAAAGAAATGGGAGCATCTGCATACAGCTCTAAAGCACGCCCTACAACTTCTTTAACATTGATACGTTCTGACTGGCCTGTTGGCATTGTGGCAAACTGTGAAAAAGTTGACGCAATGGCGCTCATGGTGTCAATTTGTTGAATAAGTGATTGGCTAAACTCGTGTACCTTTTCATACCATTTTAGATTACCTTTCGCTGCTTGTTGTTCAAAATGCTGAATACTTAATCGCATAGGCGTCAAAGGATTTTTGATTTCATGTGCAACTTGTTTTGCCATTTCACGCCAGGCTACCTCCCGTTGGGATTTGGCGAGCTTTACAGCGCTAGCTTCTAACTCATCCACCATGTGATTATACGCCGATACGAGTGCTGAAATTTCACGGCTGGCCTTGTTCAGCTCTATTTTAGAGTTTGTTTTAGATAGTTTGGTTTGATTGAGCTTAATGCTGATGGTTTCCAAATGACGTGTAATGTAGGAAGAAACAAAAAACGCCAAAATAATGGCAATAATCAACATGATCACATAGACTTGAACCAAACGAATCAAAAAAGCATTGAGCTCCATTGAACTAAGCGAATCGTCGTCAAAATAAGGAACATTAACGATGGCCAATGGCTGGTCATCCAAATCATATATATAAGAAAATGAGGAACGTGTAGTTATACCATCGGTTGTACTCATTTCTATTAGCCTTTCCCCCAAATTGGGTTGTAGTCGTCCCAAAATTGAAGCCGAGAGTGTTTGCGAGGGAGTCAATTCCATCAATTGAGAGGAACATAGCAAGTCGCCTGATAGGCTGTAAAGCCTAAAGTTAATGTTTAAAACGTCTGCTGTTTGCTTTAGATACGGCTGAAAAACGGCAGCAATATTTACTGCTTCAACATCGAATGGCACGCTTTCCAAAAGGTACTTGAGCCGCTTTTTAAGTTGATTTTCTTTGCGCTCCAAACGCTGTTCATGATAGGTGTTCGACTGCTCACTATACTGCACTATGGTAACGCCTGCAATTAGTAAGGAGGCCACCATCACCAAAAAAATAAGAGCGGTAAAAATCCGAGCGCGAAGAGATGGCAACAGCATATACTACCCGTTTTTGTTTCGATTATGTTTGTATAGCCGGATTCCGAGCAATAGTAAAAAAGCCAATCCAAAAAGACCTAATAAGCCAAAAATCCAATGGATGCTATCTTTGAGTATCGCTAAAAATATCACAGCAAATAAAATAAGTGTTGCGCCTTCATTCCAAATGCGGAAAAAACGGGCACTTAATTGACAATTTCCTTGTAAAAACGCCTTGTAAAAACGGTAGGTTTTTATATGGTATAAAAACAATAGTCCTACAAAAACCAGCTTGATCAACATCCATGATTTTCCCAACAAAAAGGGGTTTATCCAAAGCATATAAAGCCCAAAAATGAGTCCTAAAATAGCAGAAGGAACAGTTATTATTTGCCACAATCGACGCATCATCAATTGTAACTGTGGTATGATAATATCAGATTCAGCTTGCGGACGGTCAGATGCTTCAACAAGATACACCATAAGCCTTGGCATATAGAACAACCCAGCAAAGTAGGTAATCACAAATATTAGATGAAATGCTTTTATGTATAAATAATAATCCACGCCTATGTGTTGTTTTAAAGGTACACCTTTTTCAAAACTAAACAGCTGATGCCCATTCATCAATCCACCGGCTGAGTACATTTACCCAATCGTCACGATCGTTGATGCAAGGAACCACATGCATTTCATCGCCACCTTTTTCTTTAAAATCTTCTTTAGCTTCCATGCCTATTTCTTCTAGTGTTTCTAGGCAATCGGAAATAAACGCAGGGGTCACAACTGCCAAATTCTTAGTGCCGGTTTTGGCAAACTTCTCAACTGTTTTATCCGTGTAGGGTCGCAACCATTTATCTCCCGCCAAACGTGACTGAAACGAAGTTGAAAAGCTTCCCGGTCGAAGCTCAAGATATTCAGCTACCTGCAAAGTGGTTTCATAACATTGATGACGGTAACAATATGCATGTGCATCAGACTTTGTTTGGCAACAACTATTGTCAATCTTACAATGGCATTTGGTAATATCTGATTTGCGAATATGTCGTTCAGGCACTCCGTGATAGGAAAATAGTAAGTGTTCCCAAGGCTTGTCTTGAAGATATTCTTGAATGGAATGAGACAACACCCGGATGTAGTCTGCATGATTATAAAATGCAGGCAAATGTGTGAAACACATTTTTGGGTATTGCGCAGCCCTAATTTCTTCTGCCAAAACCAAAATAGTTTCTGTAGTAGCCATGGCATGTTGAGGATACAGCGGTATAATCAATACTTCATCAACCTCTTTTTGATGAAGTTCTTCTAGTCCTAAAGCGATAGATGGCTGGCCATATCGCATAGCAAGAGAAATAGGTACAGAGGTTTTTTTTACAATCTTTTCGTGTAAGCGTTCTGACAGAACTATTAGTGGAGAACCTTCTTCCCACCATATTTTTTGATAGGCCTTTGCTGATTTTTTAGGACGGGTTTTTAAGATAATCCCTTTGACCAAAAATGATCGAAACCACTTGGGTACGTCAATCACACGTTCATCCATTAAAAACTCTTCCAAGTAGGGCTTAACATCCTTAGGTGTAGGGCTTTTGGGTGAGCCCAAATTTACGAGTAGCACTCCTTTCATAGCGACATTTTTCGTCACTAAGATACAGACAAAAGGTATTTTTTTGGCGTTGTGCCAAACTTCTTTTTAAAGGCTTCAATAAAATGACTTGAATTACTGTACCCTAATTGAATAGCAACTTCGTTAACGTTGTGGGAGCCTGTTCCCAATAATTGGCGGGCGTGATTCATCTTGTGGTCCAGTACAAACTGATAAACTGTACTACCGTAAAGTTGCTTAAATCCCTCTTTTAATTTCTTTAAGCTTAGGCCTATTTCATCGGCTAATTCAGTTAAGCTTGGTGGAGCCGTCATGCGAGCGAGCATGATTTTTTTAGCATTCCTAATTTTACGCACATTTTCCTCATCAACCAAAAATGGGCATTCGGCAATATCTGTGGCTTCAGAGGGGTTAAAATATAAGCTCAACAGCTCATAAACTTTCCCTTTTAAATAAAGTCTGCTCATCAAAGTGTTGGGTTGGTGTTGTAAAATCTGACTTAGAACAACGGCCATTGAAGGAGTAAAGACATGGTCTTTATAATACTTTTTGTCAATATTTTCATCAGAAAGAAAACTGATTTGTTCAGCTTCTTGCGAAAACAAACTGTGAAATTTTTTAATTGAAATAAGTACTGTGACTAGCTGAGTGTTTATGGCAACATCTAGCTCCATTGGCAAGTCACGTCGGGGGTTGTATAGCAACAATACATGTTCATCCAAAATCGGCAAACCGTAGGTGCGTTCGTTAAAATGAAAGGTTGCGCTTCCACGAAAACAAAAGTGAAACTGAATTAAACTGGCATCAACGTGGCGCATGGCTTGCTGTTTTTTATCAGTCATATTTTCATAAGTGAGAACGTCAAAACCAGTCTCAATAGTTTGGTCTATTATAGGACGTAAAGCGTTGTTTTCTGTAGTCATCTTTCTTTTTTGTTTTACTAAAGTACAACAAACATACAAAGAAAAAACAGTATAAATCCCGCTAGTACTTAAGCCCCAATAGCGTTAGAAAAAGTACTTTTAGCGGTATTTTTTATCTAAGCTGTGCATTATTTTTGTTGTGCAACTAAAAACCCCTTATGCCGAAAACGGATATTTTTTATTGTATTGGCATTAGTTATAAAAAAGCAGATGCGAACCTGCGTGGTCGTTTTAGCATAACAACAAAAGCAATTCCCTTTTTGTTAGAAGATGCCAAAAATAAAGGTATAAGATCTTTAGTCTTGAGTTCAACATGTAATAGGACAGAGCTATATGCACAAGTCCCCAGCCACAAGATATTGGTTGAATTGCTTTGTCAGCATTCTGAAGGTACAGTTGAGGATTTCGATAAGTTCGGAAATGCCTATGAAGGAGCCGAAGCCATTTCGCATTTGTTTCACGTAGGAACGGGCCTTGACAGTCAAATATTAGGTGACTTTGAAATCATATCACAGCTTAAAAAGAGCTTTAAGATTTCCAAAAAAATTAACCTGCTTAGTCCTTATATGGAGCGTATGTTTAACGCTGTGCTTAACGCTAGCAAACGAATTAAAACAGAAACAGAATTATCTTCTGGGGCAACTTCTCTATCCTATGTCTCGGTACGCTATATGCTGGATACCATTTCCGACCTGGATAGCAAAAAGATCGTGTTGTTTGGTTTGGGAAAAATTGGACGTAACACCTGTGAAAATCTTGTCAAGCATACCAAAAACACCAGTATCACGATAATCAATAGAACTCGTGAACGCGCAGAGCAATTGGCTGGAAAATTTGATGTAGAAGTAAAAGATTATGCCAAACTTCCCGTTGAAATACGTAAAACCGATGTGCTTGTGGTAGCAACAGGTGCCGAAAAGCCCACTATTGCCAAGTCGCTAATACATACCGATAAGCCGTTGCTAATCCTGGACTTGTCCATGCCCAAAAACGTAAACCCCAATGTGCTTGAGCTTCCAAACGTTACGCTGCTTCACTTGGACGAACTTTCTAAAATGTCAGACAAAACGCTGTTGGAACGAAAAAAACACGTGCCTCACGCTAAGGAAATCATTGCCCAATCATTAGAAGAATTTAATCAGTGGATAGAAAGCCGCAAATTTACCCCTACACTTATTGCTGTAAAAAAACTAATGGAAGACATTCAACTGCAAGAGTTGAAAGCCCATCGCAAAAAGAACCCCTCTGTTGATGCTGACAGCGCGTTGGCTGTTTCAGATCGTCTTATCCAAAAACTAACCAACCGAATGGCAACACATTTGCGCACGAGCGAAAACGCTAGCGAAAGTGTCAGGGCATTGAAAACACTATTCAACGTAAGTGCTGATGAATAAACTTGTCAGCATAGGAACGCGTGGCAGTGCGCTTGCGCTATGGCAAGCCCGACAAGTACAAAACATGCTCGGGACCGTTGGCCTTAAGAGCGAACTAATGCCCATTTCTTCTAGTGGCGACAAAGATCTACATAAGCCCCTCTATGAGATGGGGGTCCAAGGGATTTTTACCAAAGAATTGGATGTNGCATTANTAGAAGGTCNNGTTGATNTTGCTGTTCATAGCATGAAAGACGTGCCAANANNACTNCCAAAAGNCATTNCAACTGCCTTTATCCCAAAACGTGGCCCTGTAGCTGACGTTTTTATTTCCAAAAACGACTCGTGGGAAAACGACAAAAGTGTTGTGGCAACCAGTAGCCTGCGGCGCTCTGCGCAATGGATGCATAGATATCCGCATCACAGCATCATTGATATTAGAGGTAATGTCCCCACACGACTAAAAAAATTTGAAACACTAGATTGCCAAGGCACTATCATGGCCATGGCTGGTCTGAAACGACTCGAAATCCTTCCTAAGCAACATACTGTTTTAGAATGGATGGTTCCAGCACCAGCTCAAGGCGCATTATTGATTACCGCGTTAGAATCTAATAAGAGTTTAATAGCCAAATTGTCAACGCTAAACAATGATGAGACAGCCCTTTGTGTAGCACAAGAACGAATATTCTTACGCGAACTAGAAGGCGGTTGTACAGCGCCCATTGGTGCATTGGCAAAAATGGAAGGAGACCAAATTCATTTCGTTGGAAATATCACTCAAANNGGAGGAAAAAAGCAACTNNTGTTTGACCAGTATATGCCTCTTGAAAACGCCCATGATATTGGGTCCNTCGCTGCTAAAGAGCTCTTATCCCGTGGCGCAAAAGCANTACTAANTGGATAAGCNCTTAATCTTATCGACCAAAAAATTAGACGTAGCGTTGCGTGAGCGTATNGTCCATAACGGTCTTGCCTATATGGAATACGATGCCATTCATGTCAAACCCGTTTCTTTTGAACTTCCTGCACCTACAGATTACGTCATCTTCAGCAGTAAAAACGCTGTAAAGACCGTATTAAAAAGCGCATACGCATTGGNAAATACGCAAGTGCTTTGTGTGGGAAAACAGTCCNAAGAGCTGCTTTTTAAAAAAGGGATAAAAACGATAAAAACAACNAAAAACATGGCAGAATTGNTCAGTTTTATTNAAAAAATAGCTGAAAATGCCTCTTTTTTACATTTTTGTGGAAATCGAAGATTACCGCTTTTGGCAGAAAAAATGACTGCGTGGAAGGCCAATTTTAAAGAAATTGTGGTGTATGATACCGCACTTAATATCAAAAAAATTAATGCTGCGCCAGACGCCATTCTTTTTTACAGCCCAAGTGGTGTAGAAAGTCACACAAANATGAATACAATTNGCNANAGCAGTTGTTTTTGTATTGGTNAAACCACTGCCAAAGCACTCCCTGAGCAACCAAAAGACTTGGTTGTTTTGGAAAACCCGAATATAAAAACGCTGGTGGCAAAGACCATTAAACACCTTAAAAAACACCAACATGCTTAAGAATGATATTTTTTTAAGAGCACTAGAAGGCGAAGCACTAGACAGACCACCCGTTTGGATGATGCGACAAGCAGGGCGCTATCTGCCCGATTTTATGAAGCTAAAGGCCAAATATGATTTCTTTACACGTTGCCAAACGCCAGAACTGGCAGCAGAAATTACCGTAATGCCCATTGATCAAGTTGGGACTGACGCAGCCATATTGTTCTCTGATATTTTAGTCATTCCACAAGCGATGGATATTGCTGTTGAAATGAAAGACGGGGTTGGACCTTGGCTGCCAAATCCAGTACGTACTGCAGAAGACCTGGCGAAAGTAGTCGTGCCTGATGTTGAAGATCGTTTGCACTATGTTATGGAAGCCATCAAGCAAACCAAAATATTATTGGACGACAGGGTTCCGCTAATTGGTTTTGCTGGATCGCCATGGACCATTTTGTGTTATGCCGTTCAAGGGCAAGGGNCTAAAAACTTCGATCTTGCCAAAGGATTTTGCTTTTCGCAACCTGNCTTGGCGCATGAGTTGCTTCAAAAAATTACCGACACTACCANTGCTTACCTAAAAGCAAAAGTGCGCGCTGGTGTAGATGCNGTACAANTGTTCGATTCTTGGGGCGGCATGTTGGGTGAAGAAGATTATCAAACCTTTTCGTGGCAATACATGCAACAGATTATTGATGCACTTAAAGACGAAACCAAAGTAATCGCTTTTGCCAAAGGATGTTGGTATGCGCTTCCAACCATGNCGCGCTCTGGCGTACACGCACTTGGTGTTGATTGGACGTGCTCGGCGCGAAATGCACGTTATTTGTCGGGTGGTCAAATCCCATTACAAGGGAATTTTGATCCCTCTCGATTGTTATCTCCCATGCAGGAAATTGAAAGGCTTGCCCATAAAATGGTAAGCGAATTTGGTACACAAAACTACATTGCCAACCTCGGTCATGGCATACTACCCAACGTTCCTGTTGACCACGCCAAGGCATTTGTTAACGCCATAAAATCCTACAATTCCTAATTCTATACGTCATGAAATCCCAATTCACTGCATATATAAAAACCCTACAAGACAACATTACCGCTCGTCTTGAACAAGAAGACGGCAANGCTCATTTTCAAGAAGACGCTTGGCAACGCCCCGGTGGTGGTGGTGGTAGAACACGTGTCATTGAAAATGGTGCTGTTTTTGAAAAAGGAGGCGTAAATATTTCTGANGTATTTGGNAAACTNCCTGAGTCCATGCAAAAACAACTGGGTGTTNNNCACAGCGATTTNTTTGCCTGTGGCATTAGNTTGGTCCTACACCCNAAAAACCCAATGGTACCAACGGTACACGCTAACTTTCGGTACTTTGAGCTATATGATAAAGACAATAAGGTTGTCGATCAATGGTTTGGTGGTGGCTTAGACCTCACGCCTTATTATCTTTTTGAAGAAGACGCAACCCACTTTCACCAGGCTTGTAAAACAGTTTGTGACAAACATGATGCACACTTTTACACCAACTATAAGCAAAACTGCGATGCCTATTTTTGGAATCATCACCGTGATGAAGCAAGGGGTATAGGCGGCTTGTTTTTTGACTATTGCCGCCCTGACGACACGCACACCCTAGGAGAATGGTGTGCTTTTGTAACAGACATGGGCCATGCTTTTTTGACCGCTTATTTGCCTATTGTCCAAAAGCGCAAAGCACTCCCCTTTTCCAAAGCGCAGCGTCAATGGCAAGAGTTAAGACGTGGACGGTATGTTGAATTTAATCTTGTCCACGACAAAGGCACCTTATTTGGGCTCAAAACCAAAG
>PAAD01000054.1 GCA_002698745.1 Flavobacteriaceae bacterium | reverse complement strand
TTTGGTCTACGGTTTGGTTTACGATCTGAGCGGACAATCATATTTTTGTAGGGACCCAGCCACCCCTAGCAGACAACTTGAACCCGTAGATGACTACAGCTGCACAGTTACGATGAAATTCCTGTCAATCGTTGACAGAGGTTTTGGAGCTAGGAAATATATGCGACGATGCTCAACCTAACCGGATGAGACAGGCAAAGGAATTGGTGAAAGTGTTGACACTACCCAGCCGCCCGTCAACTTTTCGTCAACATTTTTATATTCCTGATCGGGACTGTCTTAGCCCCCTAGAACTGTACCAGTATTTTTTTTGGCAAAGACAACTTTCAGTACTTCGGTAAAATAATAATCGCATCATAATTTTTACTGCACTAGTATTATAAAATGAAAAAACCTGTTATTATTGTCCAAAAGAAAGTAATTATTCCGAACTCAGTCGAGACATAAATGTATTCAACGATGGTAATTTAAATATGAAAAATTTACATTTATTGATAGTTATCTTGATAACATTCTTTTATTGCGATCATGCCACCGCAGGAAATTTTTCCGAGATAACCGGCTCAAATTTCGAAGCAGGCAGGTGGTCTGGCAGAGCATTTAAAGACGATGAGACCGGAAAATGGGCTGAATGTAGTGTGACTCGAAACTTTCGAAGTCTGTACAGCCTTAGTTTTGCTTTATCCCCTGCTGGTTTTAACATCTACTTAAGCTATAACACCCGACCCTTATTCGAGAATGTAGACAGCTTCCAAATGGTCAGTCAGGTGGATCGTTATGAACCGATTTTTTTGACTGCACGTAAATGGAATAATCGGTGGATATCTGCGGCGTATGCCGATTTTGACACTATTTATTTTCAACTTAAAAAAGGAAACAAATTGCAGTTGTCTTCAAGTTTTTTGGGAAACCTTTCCTTTAACCTAAAAGGCAGTTCGCGCGCGCTCAAAGCAGCATATGACTGTGCCTCTAAATACGAAGATTACGGGGCACCATCTAGAAGGGCAAAAGGGTCTGCAGCAACCGGTTCAACCTCAACTTTTGGTGCGATTGCGTTAAGCGAAACTGATGGTTCGAACGGATATTCTTATCAATATCAAAGTCGCTATGAGGCGGAGACTCGTGCCTTGAAAGAGTGCCGAGAGCTTGCAGCCGGTTGTGTTATTGCCGTTTGGTTTGAAAATGAGTGCGGCGCTCTCGCGATGGGCGACGGCAATGGCTGGGGCGCCAGTACCGGATATTCAATTATTGAAGCTGAAAGAAACGCCATTGAAACTTGCCAATCATATGATAATCGAAACTGTGAGATTGAGCTTAGTTTATGTTCTTATGAGTGAATTGTTTGAGGAATGCCGCAAATTTCATAATTACCTCTTTTAAATAAGCTGCGGTATTCCATCAATTTTTAGGTTGATGGTGTGTTGTAGGAATTTATTGAGTCCATTTTGAAATTTATGAAAATTCAACCGTTCAAATTTTGCGAAGTGAATAAACAATCATCGTTTGAAATCAAATGATGCATGTCTCGCCGGGAACAAGACCTCCAAAACTTTTCCGAAAAGCTAGCAGAGCAACTGAGGTATCGTTAGACATGGAATACAAGTGCTCTTTACGAAAATTCTTTTTATAGTAGTTAAAGCAGGCATAGACTGCAGGCTAAAGCCACAGGCTATATCGGTATGTTAAACTCAGCAAAGCCTGAAATTGGGGCTTTAATATTCGTCAACTCACTGCATTCTACCTGCAGCGCAAATTTGATGAGTTTTAAATAGGATAATCACCTTTATTTTTTGTCACCAAACTTACAAGTAAATAAATAATTACTTTATTTGTTCACTGTACATGTGATCTTTTTAATCCCAAATTAAGGTATTTTTCAAACAGCTGTATAAGTTTTTCTTTTTTTGAAAAGTTATTTGGTATACGTTTCTACCAATAAAATCTGCTGCGTGGGTATTAATTTTCATAAGCAAGAATGAAAACAAAGCATCATGATAAAATTTATACCTGTTTTTTGTTTTCTGGTACTTTTTGTTAGCGGCATTTCTGTATCAGCGCAGAACTTCAAGTCCCTGGATAATGATAGTTTCAGAGTTGCCATCGAGAATTGTCTAGAAGAGTCTGACGAAGGGTTGTGCGAGATTTATGGTGCCACTTCAGGGTATGGCACCATGCCAAGTTGGGATACCTCTAAGGTCACTGATATGTCACAAGCATTCGATTCTATGCCACCGTCATACGAGTCTAGAGAGAGCTTTAACGCCGATATTGCAGCTTGGGATGTTAGCAACGTCACTAATATGAGTGGGATGTTTTATAATACTGAGATGTTCAATGCTGATATTGGGGCTTGGGATGTCAGTAGCGTCACTGACATGAGTAATATGTTTTGGAATAACAAGTCATTCAATGCTGATATTGGAGCTTGGGATGTCAGCAGCGTCACTAATATGAGTTCTATGTTTCATCGCAATTATGTTTTTAATCGTGATATTGGAGCTTGGAATGTCAGTAACGTTACTGATTTTTCAAGCATGTTCTATAATACTGAGGTGTTCAACAAAGATATTAGCGCCTGGAACGTTGGCAAAGCGACAGACATGAGTTCAATGTTTTCTAACAACAAGGTTTTTAATGCAAAAATTGGTGACTGGGACGTTGGGAATGTTAATAATCTTGGTTATATGTTCTCCGACACTTCCTTCAATCAAAATATAAACAACTGGGATATCAGTGAGGTATCTGACATATCAGGCATGCTCGCTAACAATCTGTCGTTTAACCAACCATTGTCAGACTGGGATGTGAGTAATGTGACCAACATGAGTCGCGTTTTCCAAAATTCAAACTTCAATCAAGACATCAGCTCTTGGGATGTCGGGAATGTCGGCGATATGTCCGGTATGTTTGCTCAAAATCCTTCTTTCAATCAGGATATAAGAGAATGGAAAGTGACCATCAGAGTGAATTTGAAAGGTATGTTTGATGGTGCAAGTAGTATGATTAATGATTTTGGGGTTGAAGCTTCACCTCCGGCAAATTGGTTTTTTTATCTTTCTAATGCCCAACTTAATGATAGAAATTTTGCTGAGGCAATAGAGGAGTGCCTTAGTGAGGCGCCTATTGATGGCAAATGCTACTCCTCACCTCATGGAATAATGCCTTTTTGGGACACCACTGATTTGACCGATATGAGTGGTGCTTTTAAGGAGCGTACAAAGTTTAATGCAAATATCAGCCTGTGGAATGTTAATAACGTAAAAAATATGAGTGAAATGTTTTACTCAGCAAGTAGCTTTGATCATGATATTCGGGTCTGGAATGTGCAAAACCTTTTGAAAGTTGATGATATGTTTTCCAAGGCAGATCGCATGAAAGAGGTCTTTTATGTGCAAGACAAGGATCCAATCGATTGGTTTAACACTATTTCTGAAAAAAATACTCCAGATCTTTCCTCAGATTGCATGAAGATTTGCGATTTGGGTTTCTGGGAGAAAACTGTTTCAAAAGATCTAGGATCTACTGTCGGAGAAAAATTTGGCAAACAAGTCATCGGAAATGGCAAGCTATTTTCAACAGACGTTTCAAAGTCATCCCCATTTCTGATTGCTGCAAAGAAAAATGGAACTTTAAAAGTTCAGAATTGGATTAAATTAAGTTCTGAAGCTTCCGATTTACAAAGTTTTGGACTCTCAAAACTGCACATAGCTGCCGCTCACGGTAAAGTATCGGAAATCAAAAGTGAAATAGAGAACGGAACTGACATTAATCTTAGAACTAAGTTGGGGCATACTCCCCTACATTATGCCGCAGCCTATGGATCAGTTAAAAGTCTTCGTTTTTTATTAAATGCTCGTGCAAAAATAGATGCGAGAGGAAAATGGGGAGAAACTGCACTACACGCCGCAGTAGCTTCTGAAACGGACAATAACCTAAAATATTTACTTCGAAAAGGTGGCATCAAAATGCCAAAAGACAAAAATGGCATGACACCACTGCACTTTGCAGCGGGCTTTGGTAATGTAAAGGCGATTTCCACGCTTCTGAACCTTGGTGCGGATGCTAATAGGCCAGATAAGATAGGGTCGGCACCTGTTTTTTACGCTAATATATTCCGGCAAACAGAAGCTTTGCAACTATTCGGATCTCATGAAAAATCATGCGAATGCAAGAACTGAAAGGCTTATTGATGGGGAAGTCTAAATTAATATTGGGTGGAGTAGTCCTGGCATTTTATTCTATTATGATGTGCTATTCAGCAATAGCAGCTCCTTGCAAGGGATTATGCAGCCCTGATTGGTGGGAGAATGCATCTGAGGAAAAAGTGCAAAAAGAGATGAATTCTGCGTCTTATCTGGAAGCCTTGAGACAAGACGAATGGAAGTGCTCTTGTGAGCACTTTTTAGTGGATGAGACAAGAGGTTTGTCTTGGCGGCGATCTCCGATGCATGTCATATCCTTTACTAATAACTTAGGTGATATGACACATGCAGAAGCTATAAATATTCTCTTAGAATATGAAATAGACCTTGAAATTGGCGACGCTGTGCGCAAAACCCCTCTTCATACGGCAGCGCAATATGGAAATCCAAAAACAATAAAAGCTTTTGTCAAAGCGGGTGCCAAATTGGAAGCCGAAGATTCGGGTGGAGCGAAGCCAATTCATGGTGCAGTCAAAAACAGCTCTGATAATGTTATGGCCCTTCTAGAAGCTGGGGCCGAAGTTAAAGCAAGGGATAATAAGGGCCACACAGCTCTTCATTTTGCGGCGGCTTATTATCCGAATGATAGATGGATGCCCTCTCTTATCGAAAATATTGATTTGCTTATTGGGGAGGGATTAAAGCTGACCGATCGAGCCGGCGAAACAGGATATACTGTATTGCATATGGCGGCGCTAGCAGGCAGATCTGAAGTGCTGGAACACATCATTCAAAATGATAAGCGCTTGGACATGAATGCGAGAGATAAGGCCGGTGATACGCCTCTCCATATTGCAGCACGCATTGTAGATAGGGATCGGTCCAAAATTATGTCACAGATACTTGCAGCTGGGGCAGATATTGACGCAAGAGACAAGCGTGGAGACACGGCGTTTACAATCTTGGCGGTTTCGCCGGGAAATTATAATCTTGAGCACGCCAATACTTTGTTAGAAGCTGGTGCAGATCCCAATGTAAAAAATAAAGTGGGTAATACTGCTATGCATGCTGTAGTTTGGAACGGAAACTATGGCCTGATGAAAATGATGAGCGGCTACAATGTAGACTGGAACCTTAAAAATGACGATGGTCGCTCACCTATGCTGGATGCTTTATATTCAAAAAGACAACCTAACCCAAATATATTTGGCGCAGCGGCTCACTTTGGAGCAGATATATATACCACAAACGAATTTGGGGAGAATGTGTTACATGTCGCTATTGAAAATGAACATTTGGATCTTGTCGATAACTTTTTGNNTCAGCGAAACGCATTCAGAAATNTGGCAAANGANAAAGACATTTTCGGNATGACACCCCTCGATCTTGCTGACGANATTGGNGTTCTTGACGGTACTATGACCTATGTTCGGTTGAAGGAAGCAACACTGTTAGATGATCTAGTACCTTTGCAGTAGTAGAAAGAATAAAACTGAGAGTGGAAAGGAAGTCGCGTGAAAATTTCAACACATATAGAAAAATTTGCTACGATGCTGTTCCTCTTACTGGTTTTTTTTGCGAGTAAGGGGTTAACCGCATCACAATGTGATTTGTCCGTATTTCAAGATCAGGAAACAGCTCTATCGATCCCAATGAGTGATTACGATCCCGTCGATGTCGAATTGTTACCTACATTTGTCAAACTTGGACCGATAAATGGTGAGGAATACAGTTTTTATGCTGATTTCTATCTGAAAAGCTCATGGTATGACCAAGATCTGGCAGATTTGCTTTTTGAAACTTCAGATGACTATGTTTGCCGTCTCGAGGGACAGGATGCATATGGAAAATTCTGGCGACCCGGCTTGGAGTTTTTAAATTCAAGATCCATAGACGAAACTGGCTATGATAAATTTATTATTAGTTCTGATGGCTTCATTCAAAATGAAAAGCGAGTTCAGGGTTTCTTTGGAGCTGACTTAAATTTTAAAAAGTTTCCATTCGATAGCCAAGTTCTGACCATTTCTGTTATACCTTATTTTGATGACACTATGGTTACCTTGAGGGGCCTTGAACCCGCAGAAGAATGGACACGAAGTCTCAATTTTACGGATTGGAGTATGACTGAAACTTCTGGTTCAGCAACATCCAGTAATTTTAAAAGTTCCTCCTGGGAAAATAGCTACTCTACCTACAATATAAATATTTATTTAGAAAGAATACCAAATTATTACGTTATTAAAATTTTGACACCGGTGTTTATCATGGCGGTTTTGGCTTTGGCTTCATTTCTTCTTAGCCCGACAACAGAAGACTATGACCCAAGACTTTCTTTGACGGTAACGCTATTGCTAACCGTCGTAGCTTATACGTTTATTGCTGGAGATGACCTACCAGTATTATCTTATTTGACCTTCACTGATATTTTCCTAGTCTTGTCATTTATTGCTTGTGTATTTGCAGTTATAGCGATTTTGGCAGAGAGGTCATTCAAGGTTTATCAGGAAAGAAAGTTCAAAGCGGATGGGACGAAAAATTTTTCAGTAGATGACTTCCTTGAACGGGCAGATCGCTATCTAGGTACTTTTCTATTCGCAATCTACTTGGGAAGTATAACTCTGTTGTATGTTTTGATTTGATTTTGCAAATTGCCTAAAAGATAGAACGCCTCAAAACTGATTGAATTATAGTTAAGGCGTAGTGATCGATAACTATAACCGCAGCGTTTTGGATGTAGAGCATTGGAAGCAAGAACTTCTATCTTGATTACAGGGGCACGGGCACCTGTCGCGCTCCACTTGACTAGACTTTTGGCTAATTTTGGGGCTCGTGTGATTTTACTTGACCACGTGAAGTATCCAATTTCAGCTGCTAGCCGATTTGCAAATCGTTACTATCAGATACCAGAATTTGCCTCACAGCCAAAGTCTGCATGTGAAGAGCTTTCCCGGATTATCGCCTCTGAGAACATCAATTTAGTTATCCCGACATGTGAAGAAGTACTGCACCTCGGAGCAATTTGGAAAGGAAAACAAATGGGTGCAAAACTTTTTGCACCGAGTATCTCGATGCTTAGTCAAGTTCATAATAAATATGGTTTTATTCAACTGTGTAACGAAATTGGTCTTCCCACTCCGCAAACACATCTGCTCGAAAGCGTGGCTGAACTTACCGCGCAGGAAACGAGAGCAGCTACAAAGGTGTTCAAACCAGTATGGTCAAGATTTGGTTCAGATGTCTTGATCCGGCCTGATGTTGTCAAACTACGTCGGATTAAACCGACTATTTTGGCTCCTTGGATTGCGCAAGATTTTCTGACTGGCAACGAAATAAGTGCCTATGCCGTGGCGCATCAGGGCCGTGTTGTCGCGTTGGCTGCTTATCAGGGTGTTGTTCGGGCTGGCCCTCGCGCGGCAGTATGTTTCAAGTCCGTTGATACGAATATTGTCCGTTCGTTTGTTACTAGTTTTGTTCAAGCAACGGCGTGGACTGGGCAAATTTCTTTTGACTTCATACAAACTGAAACTGGTCAGATTTTGCCGCTCGAGTGTAATCCTCGCGCAACCAGTGGTCTGCATTTTTTTACGGATGGAGCCGCGTTTGCGAGAGCTTTATGCACTGGTGTGGGCCATGTGGTCCCTGATGTGAGCGGCCACCTAACAGTGCATCTTGCTCTGTGGTTTTATGGAATTCCAATGATCGCAAGAAGGAATGATCGTAAAACCTTTTTGGATGCACTGAAACTGTCGAAAGAAGTAATAGATTGGCCGAATGATCCGGTTGGCTGGGCAACACAGCTTCGTTCTTTAGCCGAGTTTTCTGCGCTCGCACTGCGCCATTGGATTCGTCTAGAACGAGCGTCTACCTTGGGAATTGAATGGAACGGCAAAGATCAAAGTTCCATTTCATAATGCTGCTCTCCAGGGACTAGCATTTCGCCTGCCTCGATGCCCTCAATCTCGCGCCGTAAAATATCGAGAGGACCAATCATACGAGTAGCACCACAGCTGTTATCAAAGGTAGAACGCAAAATCCGTCGATCCTGTTCTAGGGCGTAAAGAAACATCGGTTTAAACACCAGCGACTTGAGAAACCCTAGCCCAAATTGGCGTGGGGCAGTCAGCCAACCAAACCCCTCAACGACACCATCGGTTGTTTTCCTCAAGTGAAACGTCGTTGCCAAAACCATGCCATGTGGTCCCCAATACTCCAGTTCGGCGATACCAGGACGGCGGTAACGGCCAACGCCTTTTGTACGGGCTCCATCCAGAATAGCGCTAGCCAACCCATGTTGCCGGTCTTCGCCTCTATAAACAGCCTCAGCCCAATCTAGTCCTCGTGTCACTTTCACTTGAACTCGGCAACGATTGCGCGAAAGGCCTCTCAACAGCCCCTTGTGCGTAAAATGAGTATGGGCCGCATCAAGGATATTTTCTGCCGTATCGATTAATGTTGAGCGTGTTTCGCTCTTGACGACGCGCATCACAATATCCTGTCCTTGCATTGGATGAACAGTCGGTGGCGAAGTAGGCTGCCCACTTGCAAGAAATATCCCACCCTCTGCTTCTATTGCGTTGTATCGTTGCACGCGACATTTTGGCAGCAAAGAAATGGATCCGGGTATGTCAACGCATCTGCCATCTGATGCAAAACGCCATCCATGGTAGGGGCATTCAATTGTGTTTTCGACCAGACGGCCCTTAGACAACTCTGCGAACCGATGAGGGCATCTATCAACAAGCGCTGCGACTCCTTCTTTGGTACGAAACAGAACGAGTGATTGGTCGTCAAAAAATACTCGAAGCGGTTTGCTACGCAAATCTTTTGAACGGGCTACAGCATGCCAAAGACCAATTTTCATAACGCGAACCTTTTCAACAATGGTACACCTATCACCAAAAGTATTTTGAAAATTATCTTTTGCGCTAATCTTTGACGCAAGGGTAAGTGCTGGTTGTAAACGGCACTGAACTCGATGGCGGATTTGGCCTGGCGATTGCGTTTAAAGCTCGCTGCGCCAGCGCTCATATTGAAAAGTAGATTATTTTTTTGAGCGTGTTTCTGCGCCAAGGCGGTTATCAATCGGTAAAGACCCTCTTTTTGTGGGCGCCTGGTGTCATAGCCGATCAACGGTTGCGTAAGAGTATCTTCATACTCAAATCGCCCACCAAAGGCGACAAGACAGCCGTCATCAGCGCGCAAACCCTCAAGCTGAATTAAGCCGTTTTGGTGCATTTCTGCAATGAAGGCTTCACTGTATTGCGGGTTAAGCAACGAATATTTCTCTAGATAAAGCAAGCGATACAGTTCAGCGCACCGAGCGTAATCTCTAGGTCGAAAGTCAGTATTTTGCACCAGCGTGTGCGGCGTGGCTCCAAGCAAGCGCTGATCTGCTTTTAGATCTCTGCTCAGCTTTTGAGACCTGCGCCCATCGAATAGATAAATCTGGCGCGACGGAACGAGCCGAAATCCTTCAGCCTGCAACGCTTCCATTGTCGCGCTGTCAGCATAGGTGTTAAGCGAACGCAGAACAATTGTATGACTGGGATAGTGCGTGGTTAAGTTATCACGAAGCTCAATAGCTGTTTGACAATCGATCTGTGGGGCTGGGTTGGTTGAAAACAACCAATTATTTACATGTACCGCACGGTCCAGTTCTGTGGCTTTCATTAGCGGTGATACAGCGCGGATCAACGCAATTAATGCGTTTTGTAAAAGTGGTTTAGCTACAAAATTGCGGGTCTCGTCGATGGCGTAATCTATATATCCGGTTACCGGATTGCAGATGTAGCAATTGCCTGTTTTGCCTCCCTCATTCACCGTTATGGGAACGCTCAACCCGGCCAAGTCAAGCTGCAGTACGCTTGTTTGTAGATTTGCGATCAGATCCTCAGTCTGATTACGACCAAAGGTTTCAACGAAGGTACGAAGACGAGAACAGGCTTGCGTCATTCCCTTTTGCCCGATGGGTCCCAACGTCGTTCAACCCGCCTAAGTTTTCGCGTTAGATCCAAATGCAAAGGCTGATGCACTAGTGTAATGACAGCGTGCAAATCGCGATTGGTTAAGAGCCTGTGTAAATCATTCTTAGCAGCCAAGCCAGCGGCGAAGGGAACAGAGTGTGGGAGCGTTAGTGTAATTTCAGACATCCCAGTTTGAACAAGCCTGAAGTCGGTGATGCGAGTATCGGCCAAAAGAACTGTATTACGCAATATATCTGGGGTAATAAGTCCTCGCTCGACGCAATTTGAGAGATAAAAGCAATCATCTATACGCCCTGCTATCTCGGTAACGGCTTGGAGTGGCGAGCCACAGGAACATGGTTCAGGGGCAAGCCGAAGAAGATCGTTCATTTTGTAGCGGAGCAGTATTTGCATGTCTCTTCGGAAGGTTGAAATTATCGGCGAAACAAGCCCGTCCCCAACACACTCAAATTCAAAATAGACGGAATCCTCAGCCAAATGAAGGATGCCGTGGCGGCAAGTAACGCCTAATAGTCCTTCAGTGGCCATGTAGATTTGCTCAAGCTGAGTTCCGAAGGCCGCCATGATTGCAGAACTATCTATAGAATCTAACGTTTCAGCAGTAGAAAAAATTCGAACTGGCTGAAGTTGGAATTTCTGCTCTGCAATATGACGCAGTATTTTTGGAGGAGCAACAATGACCGTCGGATTGAACGCTTCCAAGCGACTTTGCCAAATGACTGGTCCCTCCGTTAGATCAAAGAACTGCAATTGGATCTGCCGGAAAGAGTTCGCACTGTCATAAAGGTTGGTTGTTTGGGGCAGAATAATTGCCACTCTTTGATTTTGCCAAAGGATATCGGGAATTGCTTTGGCGAGAATACTGCCCAACCAACGAAACCTTTCTGCATTCGAAATGACAAAAAACCCCCGATTACCACTTGTTCCAGTGCTGGCGCCCACATTCAATGTTCCAACGCGAAAATTGTGAGTCATTGCGGTACGGACCTGTTCAGCAGTTATGCCCAGCGTGTTATAGCTAGGAAAATCAGACATGAGTTTTGCTTTGTCCATCACTGGGAACTCAGAAAGTCTATCTGAGGCTCCAGTAAAGGCGGACGCCTTAGGTGCTGACCGCGTCAGCCAACGTTTTAAAGCGCGGGCCTGTAGGCGTTCAAATTTAGCCCGCCCCATGCTTGGACGCCCGAGTCGGTAGGTGGTTGCAAAGCTATGAACAGCTTGAAGTGTCAGGATCATGGCTGAGCGCCTTCTTCGACATCAAATTGGGTTGATGAATCATCGTGACACAGCATGACCGCACCGCCAGAATTATGAAATGCAGCTACCTGATCCGCGCTTTGGCACAAGGCTCCGTAGTCTTCCGAAATCAGCTTTGGAAATAGTTGTGGCCGCGCAGAGGGTTGTAGCGCGTCGATTAACCATTGAGTGTCAGTAGCATAAAGGAGTGGCGTTTTGTTCTGTGTGAACAAGACGCCAAAATGGCCTTGAGCATGGCCTGGCAACGGGACAGCCATTACGCTGCCATCCTTAAAGATATCATAGCTATCCGGCAATTGGCGTACCGCCGCGCGAGAGTGATCTTCGATTGGCTCAAGACGTGCACTAAAGTTGAATGGTAACAATTCAGGAAAGATTCCGTGCCGGATATTTTTTAATGAACTGTTCTTTTGCAAATTTGAATAGCCAACCCCGCTGGCGATCAGGCGCGCATTCGGAAACCCAGCAAGACCTGACACATGATCGGCGTGAAAGTGGGTGATGATAATCCCTTTGATATCTTTTGGAGCTAGCCCAAACCGTTTGAGAAACGAAGCCGGTTGTGCACCCAGATTTAGTTTTGGAGACAAAAGATGCCCATAAGCGCGTAACCAAGCGCTGCGCCCTGGTGCCGATAGACCGTGACTGGTATATCCTGTGTCAATTAAAATGGGACCGACCTTTGGGTGAATAAAAAATCCATATCGCACCCTTAGGTAGCGTTGTTTCCATCTACCTCCTCGTAAAATTAGCTTTTCAGGAGCCTTGACCCAAGCACTATTGGCAAAAACAGGTTTCATGTGCGCTTGCGCATCGAAAAAGTAAGGTCAAGCCCATCAGAGAAGCAAACCTTAGGCGACCAACCTAATGTGTTCTGAACTCGTGTGATATCGAGGCTCTGCTCGAAAGCAAACAAACCAAGAGCGTATCTTGTCACCATCGGCTCAGGCTGTTGAGGGCGGCACCGCGCAACTATTTCTAGAGCTCTGGCTACAAACATAGCAGGACCAAGAGGCGTATCACGCCATCTCAGGTGTATTCCGGCCCGCTTGCAAACTTCTTCGGCGATATGTTGGATCGGGATCGCTTCCCCTCCAGATATATTAAACACTTGGTGCCTGTTCGCCGGTCCCGTACCAAGGGCAGCCAAAACGGCATCAACAACGTCTTCCACAAATGTTAGGTCAATTCTGGCTCTCCCTTTGCGAAGTCTTGGTAGTGCGCGAGCCTGCGCAATGCGAAGCAATCGTGGCAAAAGCGCATTATCGTCTGGCCCGTAGATGCCACGCGGTCGCAGTATAATCGAATCTATCTCGTTTGCCGAACGCACCAGCCTTTCTGCTAAGACTTTACTTTCAGCATAAGCGTTGAAGGGAAGTGGTAAAGTCATATCTTCGTTCACATTGAGCTGATCTGCCAAAGTAAAATAGATTGACGGGCTCGATATAAAAACCAGACGTGAGACAGCTTGACGTCGTGCGAAATCCAATACTGCTTTTGTCCCCAGAACATTTGCCTTTAAAAACGCCTGTCGTGGGCCAAAGGGGGCAGATAGTCCAGCGCAGTGAACGATAGCAGAGATATTATTCAGTAATGGGTCAGGAGGTGCTCTGTCTGGTAGGTTCCACCTAACCGCTGGTATTCCTAGTTTTCTAATTTCCTCCAAACGCTCGCTATCGCGGCCCTGGCCGATGCCCTTAGATCCAAGACGCATTACGACAGCGCGTCCTAGAAATCCCGTTGCCCCCGTCACCAAAACTTGTCCTGACATGCTAGATTACCAGTGCTGCACCGCCGAAGCTGACGCCAGCTGAGGTTCCTAAAAGCAGCACTTTACGACCTAGGGTCAAAAGGTTTCGCTCGCCGGCGATGTCGAAGGTAAAAGGGATAGATGCTGCAATCTGGTTGCCATAGTCTTCGACGATGCTAACTACTTGAGTGCGATCAAACCCGGTTAAGCGGATCAAGTGATCCAAAGCCGCAGGACTTGCTTGGTGAGGCACTACAAGGTCGACATCAGACTGCTTCCACCCAGCCTGCTCAAGAAGATCATTTACAAACAGGTTGAACTTCTGGGCGGTCAATCGAAAAAGCACTTTTCCATCCATCGTAAATTTGCAGTTGGCAACAAAGGCATCATGTTCCGTGTCGAAATCGTATTTAGTACCACCTGATCCTATACCGCAAGCTTCAAAAACAGAAGGATAGCTGCGTAAGCGAACTGCTTTGATAGCACTAGGTGACGCTGTATGAGCTGGACCTAGAACAAATGCTCCAGCTCCATCCCCAAAAAGCGCAGCAACTTCTGGCTGCTTTTCCCAAGGCAAGGCACGCGATGCAATTTCCGAAGAAACGACAAGAGCCCGTCTAACTGTCCCATTATTTATCATAAGCCCCGCTATTTCTAAAGCGCTAATAAAGCTCAAGCAGGTGCTGTTTACGTCAAACGCAGCCGCTACGCCATCGGGTATTCCTAAAGAACGCATAATCAACGGTGCGGTCGCTGGAATCGGTTGATAAGGCACCGAGGCCCCTGAAATAATTAAGTCTAAGTCACTCGGTTTTTGCTTGGCGGATTCAAGCGCGGCTAGGCTGGCGGTTCTAGCCAAATCGATTTGAGTTTCTTCACGACAGATAAAACGTCTGTTTACCCTTGAGGAGGAAACGCGATTTCCTGTTTTCAGATCCAAATCAATTTGGAAACTATCACGTGAGTGAGCCGGAAGGGCCCTACCTGTTCCAAGTACCGCCACTTTCATCTGTTAAATCTGAGCCAATTTTTTTCCACCACATCTCCAACCTTGGTTCTTGTGTTTTTTGGTTCGTGCCCTTTCAAAGTGCTCATCATGATTTGATAAAATCATATACTGCGGTTGAACACCAGAAACTTGGAGCACCCCAAATTTACACGAATGGGACCAAAAAAGCGCCTAGTATTAAAAATATTAATTGAATTTTTAGAAAACCCTAGAAGCAGTTTTCTAAAGTTCCAAGAAAATAGCGGTATCGAACAACAATAGCTCTTTTGGCTCCATAAAATAGTCGGAAGTTTTTAAATGTGCAATTCTACAGCTAAGCATTTCGTATGTCTTAACTTTAATACAGGTTATTAATTGGAACAGAAAGCTTGCTTAGCGGCTGTGGATCGCACTTAGTCTTCTGCAACGAACAGCATATGAAAAAAGCGTTTCAATGCTTCCCTTTGGAAACGTTTTACCTTTCTTTAAGCAGACAAATAAAATCCTAACCGTGTGCGTATCATTGAAGCCGTCACGCCCTACATCCGCCTCCTCCGATTGCCTTGGGCACAGTCTCAATTGATTTGAGTTGAACCGTAAATAACAAAATAAAATTTGCAATTTTCTTCTATTTGTTCCATAAATTTATTGCGTTAGGGTGCAAAATTAAACCTAAATCCCAATGAATTTCAAAGGCTTTCAAAATGGATAACGGTACTATATTGATAATCGTCGCGGTCACTGTAACTTTGCTTTTATATTTGCTATACGCTAGAATTATAAAAAATAAGAACAAAGTCTATGAAGCACTTGCAGGGATAGATGTTCAACTAAAAAATAGAAGTAATCTGATACCAAATATTTTAGAAATAGCTAAGAAATTTATGGCGCATGAAAAAGAATTAATTTCTTCCGTCACGGAACTTCGAACTAAAACCGATAAAGATTATGATAGTAATGACTCTGCGGCAGTAAAAGAACACATGGCAGTTGCAAGTGCGTTGGATGCTCAGATGGGGCAACTCATGATTTCTGTTGAAGCCTACCCAGACTTAAAATCTGATCAAACCATGCAACAAGCGCAATTATCATATAATGAGGTTGAGACCAAGATTGCTGCAGCAAGACGGTTCTACAACTCTGCGGTTGGGCAGTTGAATAATTCAATAGAGATTTTTCCAGGGAGTTTTTTGGCTAAATATGCGAACGCTTCCGTGATGCCCTTTTATGAAGCTGACGAAGCATCTAAAGCACCAATTGATGCGTCTTCCATCCTTGGCTAAAGGAATATACTGTGATATTTTCACTTTTCGATAGTAGAAAACCTGGTGATTTGGGTCTGGGGCAAGTTTTTCGGCTCTATAATCGTGATGTTCTTAAATCAGATAAGCTGTTGCCGAATTATGAAGAATTGGGCGCATGGGACAAAGGCTTTTCAGATCATTACAACGCAAAATTGAAAAATCTAGTAGATGATTTTGAGCAAAAGAGGGTCACCGCAGCGACTGCTGCCAGAAATAAACTTCTTTGGTTGACACCATTTTTTTTTATCATCCCAATTATAGGAATAAACCTAACTATTTGGGAATTAAATGAACATGACGAGTCCAATGGTCTAGGAGTCATTTTTGCCGCGCTATCATTCGGTGCTATTTTCTGGTACATAAAACGCTCAATTTTAGTTTATCAAAACTCAATTAAAGAGAAAATTTTTCCACAAATTTTGGAATTTATTGGTGATTTCAAATTTTCTACAGAGGTTCCGTCGCAAGTTAAGAAATTTGAAAAAAGCGGGTTGATACCTGCATTTAGTGTAGAGACTAACGAAGATCAGATCACTGGGAAGTATAAGGGAGTTCAGCTTCAGCTCTTTGAAACGCATCTTCAAAAATGGAAATATCGTGGAAAAAGGAGCCGTTTGGTAACTGTTTTCAATGGCCTAATTATAAACCTTAGTATGAACAAGAACTTCACTGGAAAAACTATCATTAAACAAGATAGAGGGTCCGTTACCAATTGGTTTGGAAATAAATTTTCTGGCTTGGAAAATATAAAATTAGAAGATCCAAAATTCGAAGAAATTTTTGAGGTGTATTCAACCGATCAGATTGAAGCGCGGTATCTGCTAACTGTAAGTTTTATGGAACGTTTGTTAGATTTAGCTGATATCTTTGATAAGGCCGAAATTCAGCTCTGTTTCGAGGACAATCATTTGCTAATCATTATACCATTGCGGAAACCGATTTTTGAACCAGGACCAATTACTGAGCCAGAAAACTTTATTGATGATGCTCAAAGCCTTCTAAAAGAGATGCACCTAATTTGTCAGATTGTTGATATCCTCAAATTAAATATGAAGCTGAACTTATAAAATCTAAAATGTCCAATCTGCGTAAGCCTGAACTTTTTTAAGCACGAAAGTACAGAGCTAAAAACACCTATCGATTACTTTTTTTCCATTCCAAGCTTTGTAACGGTTAATTATTAAAACTTTAATAAAAATTTTTGACATAACAATTCTAATCTAGGTTGAGAACTCAGATTAGATTGGAGCCATTATCAACCGTTTTTAAAAAGTGCTGTGTGCATTAGTAGCAACTTAAATCCCATTTATTTACACCAGTGCTATATATTTTGGCGGATGAACCACCATGTTCAAATAGTTGCATTTCCACTAGAATACTGTCGCCAGAACGACCTGCAAACGAGCAGGGGTATGATAATTTGGGATAGCATTCTTCGTGGATAGCCGCTCTCCCTAAATTATCAAAAGCTAGCATCAATCCGCTTCGATTGGCATCATGAATTGTATAGCATCTTACTTGGTCGGTTCCCGGCCAAGTGTCGCAAACTGAACACCAATCTCCAAAACATTCCTCCAAAGTTGGACCACCTTTATTGATGTTAGCGTCATTCATATTTGTAAGCGCCATAGACTGAGAAAAGCCAGCTAATTTATATCTAGCGTCCTCGGAACCTTTCACAGATAAATGTAATGAGCCGGAAGAATTCAACTTCATTAACTCTGACCAAGGATATCCCGCATCGGCCTCTGGCAACGAAGAAAAGACATCATTTTTCAATGCATAGCCGATGTATTTACCTTCGCATATAGCACTGCTTTCTTTTCGTTGGTTCAATTTAGCATGCGTGTAGCCATCCCAGGAATTATCTACAATTGACCCTTCATCACAAATAAGTTTTGCTAAGACTTTTTCGCTGTTAAGCACTGTAAGTGAACCATCTAATCCTCTTCCTTTCGAGTGCATCCATGTATCCGCAGTTATGACATACCTTGTGCCACTGTTAGAGAACACGAACTCGTTACTTGTATCCATCGGAACATTATTGGGCGTATAGTTTTCGGCTGGACGAAAAACGTATTCAATTTTTTCAGAAAGATACATTTCTGGATCAGAGTTATATCTTCCAAAATTATATGAAAGCGTATTTCTGTCCTCTTCGCTTTCAGCATCCTCGTCTAACTCTTCACATACAGAAACTTCTTTTTTTCCTCCTGAAAACGTGCAGTAAAATAGAGGTTCCGTTTTATCTCCTTCGGCATAACATTGTCCTGGGGGCAGCCCGCTTTCATAAGCACTATCACCCGTGACTTCTAGAATTAACTCTTCAAAATATTCGCATGCCGTGAAGCCAGATGTGTTATACTTATCAAAATAAATTCGAGGCTTCATCGTAGAAGTTTCATAATAGTGAGTTTTGAAAAATTTAAGCTCATTGCTTGACAAGCTGCCGAATTTCTCAATTTTTGGAATGAGTCGATGCTCTGGATCTGCTGCTTGCCAGCACAATTGTAATTCTGTTATTGCGTTGCGCGTTTTTTTTCCTGCTAAACCATCTGGCGTTCCGGCTGGATAACCGAACCAGTTCAAACCCTCTTGGATTTGTTTCACCACCTCTCGAGAGTTTACTTTTACGGGAGTGCCCGTTGAAGGCGCCGATTTTTTTTGAGGTTCCTCTTCAAATTCTTCTTCAACGGCCTTTAGCAGTTCATTAGCAAGGTTCTTGAACAAATCATTACTAGCCCAAGATACGCTTGTCGATATCACAAAAGCCGTAATTGACATTCCTATAAGCATTCTTGATGCGTAAGCGCGTTCTTTCAACATATTTGTTCTATCTCTAAGCTTTAACGGCATGCAAGAAACCCTCTTATTTATTGGCCTAGGCATAACACAAAAAGATTTTTTGAACAACTTCATTAGAACTTTTTTACTTAGGTTTTCGATGGCATCTTTGTTTAACTTTAATAATTTCCTTTAGAAGATTTGTATTAGGTGTTGGGACGTTGTATCTAAAATTTATTTTGGAAGGTGGCATCATGGAAGCAATTAAACACTTCGTTTATGTAATCAATTTAAGAACTATCGTGATCAGTATCGTCTCAGTGATAGCTACATTTTTTTGTGGTTATTTTTCGTTCACTTGCGAGATGCCTGCTTCACTGATTGGAATTGCTGTTGTATTCCCCTTAGTATTCACTATCAACGCTTCGTTCCAAAGGCGAGATCAAGCACTTAATGAGTACGGGGTTTTGAACTCACAACTCGTTTCTTTATACCTTGCCCATAAAATCCACTTATCCAAAGATTTAGACATTCATTATTCTGAGGAGATTCGAATTTCCATTATGCATCTTCTAAAGACTGTTGAAGATGACTTAACCAACGAAAAAAATTGTTTACAACGTAAAGCTAAAATTTATAAATCTTTCGAAGAAATTTCTAGAAAAAACAAACGGTTCTTGGATAAAAGCCTACATGATATGCATGTCTTTGCGTGTAACTGCCTGAATCAAATAATGCAAAGTTATGAAATACTAAGTAAAATTTCGGAATATAGGACGCCCAAAGGTCTTAGGGCATATAGCAAAGTATTCTTAAATTTGTTCCCAATAATATTTGCACCTTATTTTGCCTCATTTAATGGCGAATTAGTGTTTATAGGGTACTTGATAGCGGTTCTCTACAGTTTTGTACTTTCTATGTTAAGTACGATACAGGATAATGTTGAAAATCCATTTGATAACAAGGGCTTAGATGATATAAATTTTACGAGTGACAATCGATTTCTTAATTTGAATGAGCCAAGCTAATTTAACTTTATTAAAAATATTTTGCGTTACAACTAGTTATGAGGAACTCGACAGACAAAGAACAATCGTCTGAAATCCTTGCCTATGCGGCATTAATCCGTTTTAATTTTATTTCTCTTTACTTCGGTCACTTAAATCTAAAAAACGACATGGCATTAAAAGCATAAGACTATCAGAATAAGCGATGTGTTGCTTACTCCTTTCGTAACGCTTCGCGGCTCTGTTGAATCTGAGCTATCTTTCCGCAACACTACTCCACAAAAGAGCGCCAAATCACCTGATAAAGTTAGTTACCGCCGTTCGTTTTTTCAAAGAGAAAAGTCAAATCCAGTTTGAGTTCACTCGTATATCGTTTGAATCCGAATAAAAAATCTTAAAAATGTCTCACACGAAATGTTTGGAAATGTTTAAGATAGTGTGACATCAATTTACTGAGCTTAGGTAGCTTTTTTACACGTGATATTGATCACCAGCACTGATAATTTGCAAACAGTCCAGTGGAAGGAAAAAAGATAAACCTTTGCGATAGCTTAACATCTATATCGTAGACACAAATTACTAAACCTGTAAATTAAGGAATACTCGAATTATCGGAAAATG
>PAAD01000053.1 GCA_002698745.1 Flavobacteriaceae bacterium | reverse complement strand
TAGACTGCCCACCTGGTCCACCGTGTACCCATACAAGAGCAGGTACTTTTTCTTTCTTTGAAGCATTTTTTGGTTTATATAGAATAGCAGGTATATTCAAACTGTCAAAAGATTCATACCTGATAACTTCCCCCTCTGCAAGATTTGATGGATTAATCTTTGAATTTAAATTTGAAGTTATTTTATTTAATTTATCGTTTGTTAAATTATAGGTATATATTTCACCGGGAGATTTAGAACTTCTGGCGCTAATTCTTAGCATCTCTTCATTCTCCGAAAAATAAACGCTATCAATATTCAAACCCTCAAACCCTTTAAAGTTTATTGTAGAGTTGTCATTATTATTTATAACAACTAATCTATTTTTAGCGTCTTCATTTATAGATATTACTCTGTAGGTATTATTTTTAGTTAAATAACTATTTCTGACATCCCAATTTGTTTTATAAACTAAATCTCTTTTGCCAGAAGTAATATTGTAAGACATTAGGTAGTAAAACTCTCCTTCATAATTCGTTGTGTAAAAGTAATTTTCATCGTTTTTATCGAATCCCTGCCCCGAATAATTTGCTTTCTCATTTGAGATTTCAATTTTCTCTTTCGTTTCAAAATCATAGATAAACATTTTGTCCTCATTCCTTGAGATACTTAATTCGAATACCAAATATTTATCATTTTCTGAAATAGAAGAATAATTGTAAGCTATATCGTTTTGGAAAACCATTTTTGTTTCTAATGTTTTCATATCAATTTTATAAAGGTCAAAATATTTTGGATTTCGAGAGTTAGACTGAAAGTACATACTGGTTTGATCTCTTGTCCATCCAAAAAATGATGCTTTTGTGTTTTCACCAGGTGTAAGGTCTATGCTTTTTTCATTCCGTATAAGGTATAAATGAGAGTTTTCATTTCCTCCTTTGTCAGCACTATAAATAATTTCATTAGTAAGAGGTGAATATCCTTGAACAAAATAGGACTCTTTCTCAGAATTGGTTTTCTGAATTTCTGTTTTTGTAAACAAATCAACCTCATATATATTAAAAACACCTGTTTTGTTTGAGCTATATAATAATTTGCTGGCATCCTTCGAAAAATACCCGCCAGAACTTCTGTTATTAGACATTAGGGATTCAATTGTATAATTTCCCGTATCAGATAATGGTTTTTTACAGTTTATGAAAACTAAAAAGATCGCTAAGCTAAAAACACGTTTATTCATTTTTTAATCAATTACATTATTAAAACTAACTAAAGGAAATTAAAAAAGCCACAATCTTCAAAAAAACAAATCCGAAAATTCTCAAAAATCAAGACACTTAACTTTTTTTTAATCTTAACAATCACCTGTTTTCAGCTAATTAGTCTTATTTTTATATTAAATTTTAGAAAATGAAACTATTATATGTATTAATTATTTCTTCAGTTTTGATAAGCTGCGAATCAAAAGTAGTAGAAAAATCTGCTGGTAAATGGTATCCTGAGAACAATCCACTACTTTCAGGTCAAAAGTTCAAGATGGGTTCTGATGAGGCTGCCGATATGGTAGTTAAAGTTATTCTTGATTTCGCAGACATGGACAAAAATGAACTAATAATTGAAAACATGGCAGATTCTGTTAACTTTTATTCACCTGATGGATTTCAAAAATTAGATATGACAACTACTGAAATCTTGGCTTCTTTTCAAGAACCGTATGATTCAATACAAAGGGTAGTTATTAGTGCTGTGCCACTAACATTTGGAGAAGGTAAAGTTAATATGGTAGATGCAGTATTTAGGGAGAGACGCTTTAGCGATGGAGAGGTTAATCGTAGAAGAGTGTTTGAAAGATTTTGGGTAAATCCCGAGGGTAAAATTTCAACGATTAGCATTTTCCCATCTGAAATGGCAATTAATAATAATTAACTAAAATAAATAAATATGAAAAAAATAATTTACGCACTAACAGTAATATTATTCATAGGATGTACATCATCTGATGATAAAGCTAAAATTGATGGAGCTACCCAATTTATAGCTGGAATGGAAAAATTCAATAAAAACAAAGAATTAATGGACAACGGCTTCAACTTATTTGAAGAAGCTAATTTAGAAGCAATGTTTGCAACATTAAGTGAGGATTTTATTTGGAATAATGCAGATGCAGATTCATTGACTAAAGCAGATTATGTTGAAGCAATGAAAGGCTGGCACTCAGAATTTGAAAATTTTAAGTTTACAGAAAGAAAATATTTCCCCGGAGTTGATGACTCACTATACATTCCAAATGGCTCTGTAAGGGTTTATGGAGTTTGGAATTATAATCACAAAGCAACTAAGATGGATTTTACTACTAAGTATTATGGTGTTGCTGACTACAGCGAAGATGGCCTACAAACTGTTGACTATGAATATTTTGATGTAGGCGGCATATTCCTTAAACTACAAGAGGCCCAATAAAATTAATAACCAAAAATTAAAAACAATGAAACATATTTTTTATACGCTGTTATTGACAGTATTGATCGTCTCATGCACACAAACAAATCCTGCAAATGGATTTAGCCCAAGAGAAACAGCAATTACCATGGGAAGCCAAGCATCTGTCGATGTTGTAATAGCTATGGATAAGCTCTGGTCAGAAGGCAACTATGAGGGCATGCGCGAAATGATCGCAGACTCAGCACAATTTAGGTGGTATGATGGGAAAGTTCAAAACTCCGAAGAATTCATAGCAGAGTTAAAGTCAGATACACTCAGCTACGAATGGAGTTTTGACTGGGCATTTTCAATAAAAGACGATAACCCAGAGGCCACAAGCGAGTGGGTGAATGCTGGTTTCAATGGTTCTGTTAGTGATAGTGAAGGAACTGAACTGGAAAAGGCACTTTTTAATGAGTGGTATTTGATTAACGACCAAGGTAAAATCACCTATTGGTTTAATCTAAAAGCAGAGCGATAACCCCGCGGCTATTTAAATAGTAAACCCGCCATCGGCGGGTTTTTTATTTGTGAGCAAAATCAGGATAGACTATTAAAACTCAAGTAACCATTTGGCCTCATTAATTATTTTACACCTGTTATTACCAAGGTTCCAGCCCAATTTTCTTTTTCGCCAACACGCCAAGATTGTATATTATTAAATCCTACTTTATTGAAAAAGTTAATCCAAGCTGCCACAGGTAGCAGCTGCATAATTGAAACTCCACAGTCTTCGGGCCATGAATGTGAAACCGCATTTTCTTTATAAAAATCAAGCCCCACAATTAGGCGCCCGTCTTTTTTTAGCCAGTATTTATACACATTAGCGATAAATGCTTTAGGGTCTGAAAGGTAGTATACTACCTCCATGGAATGTACAATATCTACCTTTTCATTTGGAATCCAATTGCTTAAATCGGCGTGGGAGTATACACCAGTTGGATCAATTGACTTCGCTTTTTCAATCATCATATAAGCGCCATCAACGCCAGCAGCAGCAACACAGTATTTGTGTGCTTTTACTAGCCGCACTACCCAGCCGTTCCCACATCCAGCATCAATAAAGGTGAAGTTTTTTTTGTTTTTTAAGGAATATTCGAGCATGTTGTTAACGGCCACTTCATGCCCTTTTGCCATACCCTCATCTCGGCCAGTTTCAGCCCACTCACTAAACACAGTTGTTGGGATTCTTTTCATTTATCTTATCAAACTAAAATGACCCGTAAACATTCTGCCATCTTCTAATTTTACCCTAAACCAATAATCATCCGCAGGCATTGGGGTGCCGTTATACGTGCCGTCCCATCCTAGACTATTGGGGGCGATTTGCGTCAACAATCTTCCATGTCGATCAAAAATATAAATCAATGACTGAGACTGGAATACACCATTTACGCCTGAAATTTTCCAATTATCGTTTTTGCCATTGCCATTTGGTGTGAAATAAAGCGGATAACCAATTACTGAGACAGCAACACTTTGTATACCACACCCATTTTTGTCTCTTACAGAAACGTAGTGTATACCAGGGGGTACGTCTTCAAAAATTGGACTGTCTTGAAAATCACCCCCATCAAGTGAAAAATCATAATCACCAACCCCAAGCGCTCCGCTGTCGGTTAGCACTTCAATTCTGTTTCTACCATCTCCAGTTAAGTCAAAGACAGCTAAATCGTCAAGTTCAAATAGCGGAAATTCAGATTCATTCACCACAATAGTTTGGACGGTCTCACAGCCTGACAAATTATCTGTAGCAGTAACTGTATATGTTCCACCTGAGTCAATACTTATTTCTTTAGTGAGTTGTGTAATTGGATTGCCGTCAATTGACCAAGAATACGTATAGATACCACCCTCATTGGCAACTGCAATAACATCGTTACCTAAATTGGTACAGAATATCTGACTTGCTGGCAAATCAAATGTTGGATAATTGGCTACAATCAAATCAGCTACTTTAATACGCCCTAAACATTCAATTTTAACTCCTATGTCTTGAATACCAACCCATAATTCCTGTTCTTTTAAGGGAGGATTAATAGTAAAAGTTTTGGTAACATCAATGGCGTTTCTTTGAAAGACAGCATCAGACTCATTATTGTAAAATTTGATTTCTACGGTTGGCACGTTATAGTCTGGGTCTGCAGCTAATAATTTCGTTTTAATATCATTGAAAATTGATGTGTCAAAAGTTCCAATTGCTGGAACACTTACACTTTCCTCTACACAATCGTAAAAAGTTAGGGGGGTAAACGCTGCTGGGACATTGTTAGTTCCAACAGTAAAAGAAACGCTTAGGGGCTCTCTAGAACCCCCAGCAGCAAACACATCATCAAATCGCTCACAAAGGGAATTGTTGTCAATGATTTTTATATAAACTTCTTGGGCCGATACACCAATAGGCACCACAAAATTTTCATAATCAATTACGGGGTTAGTTAGGGTAGCATCTAAATAAAATTCAAATGTCTCATTGGCATAATTTGCAGAATATAGATCTACAAGACTGTTGAGGTTATACTTAATTTGACCATCAGTTTCACATTGTTCAACTTCTATTGTTGAAATGAGTGCAGTGGGCAGCTTGTCCACAATCACCCTAAAGGAATTGTCATACCTAACACATCCTGTATTAGGATCTTTTATGCGAACAAAAATTTCTTTCTCGGCGCCATCTGTTGCTTGCGTTGTATACGAAGTAATAGCCCCAAAATCATCTTTGGCATCAATTAATGATTTGTGATAGCTTATAGCGAAGGCTTTACTTGCCCCCCCTAAAGCTGTCAAAATTTCATTGGTTTTAACTGTTAAGTCAAAAGTATGCTCTCCGTCTTTGTCATTACCTACAGAATCGTCATCACAATCGTGTAAGTCATCAATGATTATTTCTTGGGGGAGGTCATCGACATTCAAATCAAAGCTTCCAAAGTCTTCAGACATACAGCCTGTGTTGGTATTAGCTACTCTGAAAAACAGCTTTTGAGGGTTTGCCGTGTTGGTAAAGGGGGCTGCTGTTGAGATGCTATCAGCAATAGCAGCAGTATCGCTATTATAATAAAAGATGTTTCGCTCAACTATACCCTGCAACATGTCTTCTCTTTGTTGGGTTAGATCAAAGTCAGCCTTATTAATGTTAGTGCTGTCCCCATCCAAATTATTGTCACAAGTCGTAATATCGCTGGCAGGGATTATTGTTGGCAAGTCATTAACAATGATCGTGATATTGTCTTCACAAGGAAAACCATTTACCATAATTTCATAAAAATAGGTTGTTGTAACTGAAGGTGTCTCCAAAATACTATTACCAGCCATGTTTATAATCTGGGTTTTGACTCCGCCCACTTCTTGTTTGTACCATTTAACACTTGATACCCCTTCAAACTCAAATATGGGCCAAGAATTTCCATTACCAACAGTATCTGACATGTCATTCCATTCAATTAAACCGGGGTGAAAGTCAAACTGACCAAAGTCTTCAGCGCCATCTTCAAAAAAGGCCGTGTTATTTGCTCCACCGGAATCATTGGGTTCTGTGGCTGTTGAATTATTCCAATTAGCATCTGTTGATGTAAGTAGCCTTCCGTCTAGCCAAACCCAACCTTCATCTACTTGCCCATTTTTTAGAGCTTCAACTTGCCTAAGGCCCAGCCAAAAATGGTTGTCTGGGGTTCCAGCATAACCTCTGCTTACTAACTCATTGTAAACGGCATTTTCTTCACTTTTAGAATTAACGACATACATGGACGCACCAGACCCTAAAGACTTGATAAGGCTTTTGGCAGTTGTCCAAGGCATGGGATCTTTTTTTAGGAAATAATGTGACCCCTTATAACTTAAAAACTTTTCGTAAGTCGAGTCAAGCCGGCTCTCAAATTCAAAAACGGTTTGTGGTACTCCTGTTGCAGTAATAGTTATTGGGTCCCCCAAACAAACAGTATTATTCGGATTAGAGGAATTGAGCTTAGGACTTGCAATAATAACATTAGTAACCGAGCGAATGGGACTTTCTGCACCAGTGCTATTGACAGCGCTTACAAAATAATCTTCACCATCAACAAGTTGAGCAGTGTCAGCGAGTGGAGCTCCTCCAGTTTCATTTTCGTAAATATTTATATCATTTCTACCAATGGCCGCCTTTAAATCGGAAACTAATTTCACATCAGCAGCTAAGCCTGAAAAACAAAAAGAATAGACGCGATTAAGTATAGGTATTGATGGAATAGCGAGAACGTTTAGTATAGCCTCACTAGATGAAGAAGTACACAAATAGGAATCCGAATTAATCAAAACAGATATTTTTTTCCCATCTAAAGAAGTGTCAGTTGTGAGTATCCTAAGCGTTTTTCCATTCAAAGAAATATTGAATGTACTGTCGTTTGTTATAGGTACACCATCGATCAGCCATTGAAAAGTATTGGCATTAGCTGTTTCGATAGAAAATTGGGCTGTATCGCCCTCAGTTATAGTCGTTGTTAGGGGCTGAGATGAAAAACTTGGTAGTACAGCCGGCGGTTCCTGGAAGTCATAAATATTGTTGTTGTCGTGGTCTCGAATAGGGTTAGTATAGTCATAACCAGTATAAATTACACGCCCTCTTATATCAGCCGTAGGGTTTGCTATGGTAGGGTCGTAAAATATAGGGCTTGTCCCTGCGAAACCATCCCCGTCGGGATCTTCATATCCACCTTCAATGGCATCAGAACACATATCTGCATCGCTGTCAGAATCTAAATGATCAGGGATACCATCTCCATTACTAAAAGTACTATCCGTATTTAAAGCGAGATCATAAAATGAAATTAAAAAAGTTAATTTTCCGCTGTCAGTCAAATTATTTAATCTGTGGCTAATAGTGATATCTGAAATCTCATTGCCAACCACTGTAATATCACTTGCCCCGCTTACAGAGGGATTAAATTTCCCAAGGATTGAATTATTGGTATAATAAGCCACTCCAGACTCAAATCCACCGTCATAATCAGTATCAACAAAAAAATCATTTTCAATATTTACAAGAGAAATTGTTTTATTAGTGTCTGAAGTTTGAATTTTTATAATTTCATTATCGACACGCGATGAAGCATCTGGAAAAGAAATTTGAATATTAGACGGTTGACTAAAACTAAGTTTATAGTCATTTTCTGCAGACACACTAGCAGGGATTGTAATTGTTATTGAACCTGTATTGCCACCTACTATTGTACTGCCTGATGATAATGAAACGGTACTATTTACAGAATATCCAGACGGCAATAAAACGGATTTATCTGTTGTTGTTGGAACTCCGGGGTTATAAGGATCACTTAAATTAAAAACAAAATCACCCCCAGATTCTTCGCTATCAATAACGCCATCATTATCTTCATCTAAGTCTAGATTATCAGGAATGCCATCACTGTCATTATCTTTTGGGCAATCTCCAATATATGCCGGATTTGAAACTAGGGCATCAGAAACAGCACCACAAACAAACACTCCCCGCAACTGGTACCATCCAATTTGCGAAGGAGTTAATGAGTTAATATTTGTGGCAGACGTAATCTTCTGCCATTTAGCCGGATCCTGTTCAGCATCTGGGTTATACCACCATTCAAAAGAGCTGAGACCGCTAACACCGCTTGCATTTAATATTAGGTTATTTTGAATACATGATCCAAGGGCTACAAGATCTACATTAAAAACAAACTCTGGAGCAGATTGAAACCCCGAATAAAATCCTCCCGAAGTGGAGGAGCCTCGGTATGTGAAGTAAGAAACATATAGTTCGCCAGTACTATTTACATTATATAAACGCTGATCAAGTTCAGAAATTCGATAAGTAACATAGTTTGGATTCTCTGTAGTTTGAGCGCCGCTAAGCAATGATCCATTTAAAAACACATCTTTTCCATCTTCTGCTACAATCCCAATGCCTCCATTTTGAATATTAGTAGGGCCAATTTCATTAATAAATGGAATGTTATTGATTTCGCCTTTTGCAGCACAGTTTAAGGGTGGAACTACAAACAACCCCTGATTTGGTTCAGGATTATTCGAAACAGTCCCATTATTATTATAACGTATACCACCTATTGCTTGAAATGCCATGACAGGACCTGAAGTAACTACATACATGTTATCATTATTGTTATAAGCATCCCCTTCTATTACAGCATAACCCCCTGTAATTGCAGTTACAGGTCCATTATTAGCTCTGTAAGTTGTGCCAGCCCCTATGGGCACCAAAATAATATTTTCTATTTCGTAATAAGGGGTGGCACCCACATTTTTGACAGATTCACCTCTTATAAAAATAAATTCCTCACCTGCATTTTCAGTGCCAACCAATTGATCTATTCCATAGTCATGTCCTCGACCAATTCCGTTAGTGCCTGTAGTACTACCCGAAAGTACGACGACATTTTTATTTGATATTAATTTACCACCAATTAGACCATTGAAATTATTAGAATTTTCAGGTGAGCGTAAAATCCCAACATAACTTTCATTTTTATCAAGAGTTAGATTTACAGGATATGAACCGCTATAATTATGTAAGACTACTCCTTTTGGAAAATCAACGGTTATTTCAGTTCCATCTTCAATGGCCATGACTGAAAAAAAGCTGTTAAAGGCCGTGTTTCCTGTGGAGATGTCATTCACAAATCCACCAAATAAAAAGGAATTACTAAGCGCTGCTCCTCCCTTTGAAACAATAGCTCCTGCTTGTGCTTCGCTTTGAAGGCGAACAGATACATAAATAGGCTTTTCAGCCTCAATAATATACCCCTTATCACTAAGAATATCTGCTCCTAGGGACTCAGGAATTACTAATTGCGTACTCCACTTCCCAATAGTATTATTATTTCTTATATCAAAATAATCGGGGTTACTATTTGAGATTGTTTTATAAATGTAATCTTTTCGCGCAGCTCCAATTGGTTTTATTACAACAGTGATTGGATTAACACTTGGAGTTGAAATATAAATAAACTGGTCATCTGGTTCACTGTTTGATATTTGAGTAGTCACTGATATAGGGGGAATGTAATGTACCTTGCTTAGCTGTGCAAATAAAGCCTTAGGCAAGCACAAAAAAAAAGCAAATGCCAAAATCGGCACAATGTTATGAAGAAACTTTAGCATAGGTTTATGTAACTTGCACGAATGTAATGAATTCTTTACGTGCCAAATAAAAAAAAAATATTCAATATATTATTTAGGTTCTTTTTGATGCTTGTAGTGATAGCGCCAGCAACAGCAACAGCACAATATCGCATGCCCATATATAGCGACTATCTCACTGATAATTATTATATACTACATCCAGCTATGGCAGGCGCCCATTATGGTGGAATGAAGATCAGGACCTCTTTTAGAACTCAGTGGATAGAGCTTGCAAACGCCCCATCATTGCAAACATTAAATATACACACAAGGGCAGGTGATAAATCTGGGATTGGAGGCATGTTTTTTAACGATAAAAACGGTTTTCATTCTAATACAGGAATTCAAGCAACGTATGCACATCATATAAATTTTTATAGAGCACAAGACGAAATTAACCAACTATCATTTGGCTTATCCGTCGGCGGCTCTTTTCATCGACACGATCAAACCGCTTTTTCCCCTTCCTTTGAGGCAGTCATAAAGGGAGAGCAAGTTAATAGTTCAAGTATTTATATGGATGTTGGCATCATGTATAACCTAGTCTCTTTTTATACTCATCTTACTATCCAAAACCTAGTTTTTCAAGGCAAGAACATCGGTGACCAAGTATTACTCGAAAGTCCCATGCGTTTTTTAGTGTCTGCAGGGAACTTTTTTGAAATTAGCCCTAAGTGGGCCTTGGAGCCCTCACTTTTGGCTGACTATGTGCAATATGTCGACCGACCTAACCTAGATATTAGTCTAAAATCACACCACAGTATTCGTCAAACACAGTTATGGTTGGGCACTTCTTACCGAAAAGGACTTACCGATACTCAAACCAAGAGTGCTCTTGCAGCTTACAGCGAATCATTTAACCAAATAACCCTTTTAACAGGTATAAAACACCAAAACTGGATCTTTTCATACGCATATACTGTTGGCCTTGGGGATATTATAATCAACAATTCGGGCTTTCATCAGCTTACAATTGGGATAGATTTCTTGAGCGATAAATATCGCCCAACCGTAATACGAGGAATTCTGTAGCTTTGTCTTATGAGATCGTATTCTTCCTTAATTATACTTTTTCTTTTTTTTGGAACATTACAAAACACCTATGCGGAGGTGTGGGGCAAAACAGGGCATCGTGTAATAGGTGTGATTGCCCAAAAACATCTAACTCCAAAAGCAACTAAGCAAGTGAATACTCTCTTGGGTGGCATGTCACTGGCTTTTGTTTCTACCTATGCCGACGAAATTAGATCTGACGATCGCTACGACCACCTTGCTCCATGGCATTATGTCAACATAGATCAAAATACACGCTATAGTGAAGCGGAAAAAAACCCAAAAGGGGACATTGTAACAGCTATTCAAAGCTGTATAGAAGTTTTAAAAACCCCAACGTCATCACAAGAAGACAAAACTTTTCATCTAAAGCTATTGGTACATTTTATAGGTGACATCCACCAGCCTTTTCATGCTGGCAGAAAGGAAGACAGAGGAGGAAACAGCATTGACCTTTTTTGGTTTGGCAAACGCACTAATCTCCACAGATTATGGGATACGGACCTAATTGAGCATTATAATATGAGCTATAGTGAACTGGCAGCACACCTACCTAAGCTTACGAACGAACAAAAAAATGATATTATGGCGGCACCTATTTTAGATTGGGTAAAGCAATCGCAAGACCTAGCAAATACCATTTATGACAAAACCCCCCAAGGCACTAGACTTGGGTATGTTTATCACTATCAAAATTTTGAAACAGTTCGCAAGCAGCTGTTAGATGCTGGATTGCGTCTTGCTGCTACACTAAATACTATTTTTGATCCAGCAGATAATGGTTGAAATTGAGCGTAAATTTTTGGTAGATGACCCAGAGCTAGCCATTCTTAATGCCCGCCGTTCTTTTCAGATCTTTCAAGGATATATTTCCAATGATCCTGCACGTACCGTTCGCTTGAGAATTGGGGAAGAAAAAGGATTTTTGACCATAAAAGGAGCATCTTCCAATGATGGCACTACCCGTCAAGAATGGGACCAAGAAATACCGATATTAGAAGCAAAAGCACTGATGCCCTTGTGTCTACCGGGCCTTATCCAAAAAACAAGACATTGTGTTGTTGAAAATCAGCAACTTTTTGAAGTTGACGTTTTTGAGGCAGCCCATCATGGCTTGGTTATTGCCGAGATTGAACTTAAGCATCCTATGGACACAATTCAGCTCCCTAAATGGATAGGAAAAGAAGTTACAGGTGATAAGCGCTATTTCAATAGTTACTTAGCCATTCATGGCATTCCTACTTAAAAACCCAGATCACTTAGGTCTTCGTCATTAAAAAAGGATTTCTGTTGTCGTGCTAAGGACAGTGAATCACAGTCTAGGGGAATGGAAACAAGGCTAGGTGCTTCAAACGGCTCTTGCGAAATTACGATTGTTGAATCGGCATAGCAAGCGTTCATATAACTTGCCCAAATTGGGAGAGCCATGGTTGCGCCTTGGCCATAAGCAATAGTTTCAAAGTGAGTTGCGCGATCTTCTCCACCTACCCAAACACCAGTTGCTAAATTTGGCACCATCCCTATGAACCAACCATCACTTTGATTTTGAGTTGTCCCTGTTTTTCCAGCGATAGGATTTTTGAATGCATAAGGATAACCCGTGACAATATCCTTAAAAATTGGATTTGTTTTATCCGCACCTACATGGCGTAGCCGAATTCCTGAACCAGCTTCTGTTACCCCCTCAAGTAGCTTAAGAGTTACATACGCAGATTCCTCACTCAACACATCTTTTGTTTCAGGTGTTGCTTGATAAATTATAGTGCCGTTTTTGTCTTCAATACGAGTGACCAAAACAGGCTTAACATAAATTCCTTTATTTGCAAAGCTTGAATAAGCCCCTACCATTTCATAAACGCTCAAATCTGCTGACCCTAGGGCGATGGCAGGCACACTAGGGATATAAGAGGTTACGCCCAAGTTACGAGCAAGGTTTGCTACAGGCCTTGGTCCAACCTTGTCAATAAGGCGTGCACTTATTGTATTAACTGAATTTGCAAGTGCATTTTTTAGCGTTCGCTTTCCGATATACCTGTCACCAGAGTTTTTGGGACACCACGCATCGTGGGCCCCAAATTTGGCTGGCTCAACACAATAATATCCGTCTGGTAGCGAATCACAAGGAGAAAGTTTCAATTGGTCAATTGCAGTAGCATATACAAACGGCTTAAAGGTTGATCCAATTTGTCTTTTCCCTTGCATTACGTGGTCAAACTGAAAATGGCGGTAGTTTACGCCGCCGACCCATGCCTTGACGTGACCCGACTGTGGCTCCATTGACATCATTCCAGCACGTAAGAAATGTTTGTAGTATCTGATGGAATCAGTAGGTGTCATTACGGTATCAATGTCACCGCCCCAAGCAAAGACTTCCATTTGGGTAGGTATTTCAAAACTCGCCAAGATTCTTTCTTCGTCTAGCCCTTGGATTTTCATTTTTCGCCATCGTTCTGAGCGGCGTTTGGCTTGCTCCATGATGTTGTCAATTTCATCATCTTTAATCTCCAAAAAGGGTGCTGTTGGATTAAATTCGTCTGTATTTTGTCTAAAAAACTCTTTTTGCAGTGTGGACATATGCGCACTTACAGATTGCTCTGCGTAGGTTTGAAGCCTAGAGTCTATGGTGGTATAGATACTTAATCCATCTAGATATAGGTTGTAAGAACTGCCATCATCTTTTGGGTTGTTTTTGATCCACGTGCGCATGAACTTTTGTAGATAGGCTCTAAAATAAGTCGCGATACCTTCTCTGTGTGATTGTGGATTAAAGTCAACTTCAATTGGCAGTGCCGCCAAGGAGTCTTTTTCTTTTTGGTCAATCAACTGGTTCCGTAACATTTGCTGATAGACAATATTTCTTCTTTCTCGAACAAGCTCAGGCCGCCTTAAAGGATTGTATAAAGATGAGTTTTTAAGCATTCCCACTAGCATCGCTGATTCGCTTAAAGACATTTCTTCTGGTGTTTTTGAGAAATATATGGAGCTCGCAGAGCGAATACCATCAGCATTATAATTAAAGTCGTAAATGTTGAGATACATTGTTATAATTTCGTTTTTGGTGTATCGGCGCTCTAATCGAATAGCAATGACCCATTCCTTGATTTTTTGAACAACCGCCTCCAATTTATTTCGAGAACGCACACCTGTAAAAAGTTGTCGAGCCAACTGTTGGGTAATGGTACTACCACCACCTTTAGCCCCAAGATAAAATAAAGCCCTGGCGGTCCCTTTAAAATCGATACCTGAGTGGCTGTAAAAGCGCTCGTCTTCCGTGGCGATAAGTGCATTAATCATGCTACTTGGAATTTCGTGATATGAAATAGGAGTACGGTTGTCATTAAAATAGAATTTCCCCAAAATCGTATTGTCTGAAGAAATGATTTGGGTAGCCAAATTTGTTTTGGGATTTTCCAATTGCCTAAAGTCTGGCATTGTTCCAAGCAAGCCTGCGGATGCAGCGCCAAAGATGCCGACAATTCCTATCGAAACAGCGCCAAAGCAAATCCAAAGAAATCGAATAAACTTACGGTATTTGGTGTTTTTAGTCATTTGATAAGGTTCTTATTTCTAATCCAATTTGGTGTAGCCCTACAAGAATGCTGTCTGCAAAAATGCTGTCATTGGGACGGACTGCAGGGCGTAATCTAAACAAATAGTTTCCTGGCTCCTCAAACAAGAATCGTTCCATATAAGAAAGTCTTAACTCATACAGATACATCCCAGAACCCAACCAAATGCCATCTGCCTTAGCCAACTTATAGTTGAGGGTGTCGAATTGCGTTTCTCCTTTGGGCGTTGTCAACTCAGCGATAAAGAAAATGTTTGCATAAGGGTACTCATTGTCATGGCGCAGTATCCAGCTCAGCGAAACCTCGTCATTAAGTAAGTAATTTTTATGAGTAAAAGCCTCCCAATGGTCTTGTGGCCAGCCCTCGTTTGGAAGCTCATTAAAAATGAGTTTACTGGAACTGTCACAGCCGCTTATCAACACACTTAAAACAATAATTATTATGCTTTTCATCACGATGGGTTTATAGCCTTTAAGTGATGGGCGCGCCCTTTTTTGAATATTTTATTGCTGTTGTGTTTGCCTTTTCTTAGTTCCCTTTGTTTGTCCTTGGGCAAGGCTACGACTGCCGCACAACTTTCTGAACAACAATTATTGAGTTTTTCAGCACATGATTTGCATTGTATAAAAAGCAAATGGCAAGCATCGTTTGCACAATTGACATGTGTATCACAAGGGAAATCGCACTGGTGGCAATTGGCAATTATATCATCAGAAATAGCCTCACTTCTTCGCTCATCAAAAACAAAGTTTTTCCCTATAAACTTATTGTCTAGCCCTTGATTTTTTACTTGCCGAGCATATTCTATGATGCCACCTTCAAGTTGATATACGTGCTCAAAGCCCTTGTGCTTGAAATAAGCACTTGCCTTTTCGCAACGGATACCGCCAGTACAATACATCACTAAATTTTTATCAGACTTGTATTCAGACAATTCCTTTTCAATAATTGGCAACGAATCACGGAAGGTATCCACATCTGGTGTGATTGCTCCTTCAAAATGTCCAATTTCACTTTCATAATGATTCCGCATGTCTACCACAATGGTATTTCCTGCATTAGTAAGCGAATTAAATTCTGCAGCGTTGAGGTGTACACCCTTGTTTGTCACATCAAAAGCGTCATCGTTCAGACCATCAGCAACAATCTTATCACGCACTTTTATTTTAAGCTTTAGAAAAGATTTATTGTCTTGCTCGACTGCAATATTTAAACGAACGTTTTTTAAAAAATCTATGTTGTCTAAATCTTTTTTAAACGCATTAAAATTTGGTGCAGGGACGGATAGTTGAGCGTTGATTCCTTCCTTAGCTACATATATTCTACCAAGCACATCCATGGCAGACCAACTTACAAATAGCTGGTCTCTAAATTTGGAAGCGTATTCGATTTGGTTGTAAGCGTAGAAGGATAGAGTTAGCCGGTCCTCTCCCGCATCGTCGATTAGGGCAGCGCGTTGTTTGGCGCTTAATGTATTGTACAGTTGCATGCTATACAGAATTAAGGTTGTGTGACAAAGATATCAAATTAAATATCGTCAGAAAAAACCTAAACAATTGGAAATATTGTAACTTAGCAATAGCTAAAAAATCAAGCATGAGTAACGAAAATGAAGCCAAATTAAAAGCATTACAATTAACGCTAGATAAACTTGATAAAGCCTATGGCAAAGGGACCGTCATGAAAATGGGAGATAGCGTGACTGAAAATATAGAAGCCATTTCTTCAGGCTCTATTGGTCTAGATTTTGCTCTTGGTGTTGGAGGATATCCACGCGGAAGAGTAGTTGAGATTTACGGACCTGAGTCATCTGGCAAAACAACCCTAACACTTCACGCCATTTCCGAATGTCAAAAGGCAGGAGGCATAGCCGCATTTATTGATGCCGAGCATGCTTTTGACCGTTATTATGCTAAAAATCTTGGAGTTCAAATCGATGATCTTATCATTTCGCAGCCCGATCACGGGGAACAAGCTTTGGAAATTGCAGATAACTTGATTCGTTCAGGAGCTGTTGATATTGTAGTTGTGGATTCTGTCGCAGCACTAACACCAAAAAGCGAAATAGAAGGCGAAATGGGCGACTCTAAAATGGGGTTGCACGCACGCCTTATGTCGCAGGCTTTGCGAAAATTAACCGCATCTATTAGCAAAACAAAATGCACCGTTATTTTCATTAACCAATTACGCGAAAAAATTGGGGTCATGTTTGGTAACCCAGAAACCACGACTGGGGGGAACGCATTGAAGTTTTATGCTTCGGTTCGCTTGGACATTCGTCGCTCTACGCAAATCAAAGACAGCGCAGGCGCCGTTTTAGGAAACAAAACACGTGTTAAAGTTGTCAAGAACAAAGTTGCACCACCCTTTAAACTGGTTGAATTTGATATCATGTATGGACAAGGTATCTCTCGCATAGGCGAATTGCTCGACATTGGTGTTGATTCAGAAATTATTAAAAAGAGTGGCTCTTGGTTTAGCTATGGCGACATCAAACTTGGACAGGGCAGAGATGCAGTAAAAACCCTTTTGGATGACAATCCAGAACTTGCCGAAGAACTTGAAGGTAAGATCAAAGGAATCGTTGCTTCAGCAGAATAATTTTATCGATATCCTTCCTCTATAAGTTTTTCAGTCATAAACTGATGTACCCTTTCCTTTAGTGCTGGTATGTCTTCTTTTGTCATCCCCACTGTTTCGATAGGCTGATGTACATTAGCCCGAATTATCCCTGGTTTTCCTACCCAATACTTATATGAAAACTGAAATGGAAAACGCTTTTTACAATCAGGGAGTGTGATGGGTACTATGGGAATTTGATGTTGAATTGCTAGACTAAAAGCACCATTTTTAAATGGAGCTAAAAGCACTTTTGGCTCAGGGACTAGACCTTCAGGGTAGAGCATAATATTAAAGCCGATCTTAAGTTTATTCTTGGCTTGATAGTACACACTTTTTCTACTTGAAGCACTGTCACGATCCACTAAAATAGCAGCCCTTTTGTAGATGGTTGCAAAGAGCGGCAAGCGGTCAAGCTCTGATTTTCCTATAAAAACAGCTGGTTTTTTAATGGTCATAAAGACCATCATAATGTCAATCATGCTAAGATGATTGGCAATAAACACGTATTGTTTATTATAATTAATTTTTGATTTATGATGAACCAGTGGAATAAAACCCATCCCAAAAAGGATAAATGGCGACCAAAAATAACGTGCTAAAAAATAAATTCCACTGTACCATTTTTCTCGTAGCAAGCAAAGCAATAACAATGGAAAACATATAGTAATACTAACTGTAGAAAGTATGTAAAACCAAGCATTCCAAAGCCACAAAATAAAGATGCGGATATAAAGCATGTGGTCAAAAATAGCGATTGATGACTTAAATCCATTATTTTTGTGAACACACGATAGTTATGGCACGTATCCTCACCGGAATTCAAAGCACAGAAACACCGCATTTAGGTAACCTATTGGGCGCGATAATTCCTGCGGTAGATATGGTAAAGCAATCAAAGGATGAGGCTTTTTTATTTATTGCCGATATGCATTCTTTAACGCAAATCAAAGATGCAAATGAACTAAAAGCCAACACATACAGAACAGCTGCCGCTTGGTTAGCTTGCGGCCTAGAGCTAGATAGCACATGTTTTTATCGCCAGTCCGATGTGCCTCAAGTAACCGAACTCGCGTGGTATCTGAACTGCTCATTTCCTTATAGCCGTTTGTCATTGGCGCACTCTTTTAAGGACAAATCTGACAGACTTGAAGACGTTAACGCGGGACTTTTTATGTATCCAATGCTGATGGCAGCAGACATATTATTGTATGATGCCAACTTGGTACCTGTTGGTAAAGACCAGCTTCAGCACTTGGAAATGACACGTTATGTTGCCAATCGTTTTAATGCTGCTTTTGGCGAAACCTTTGTTTTACCCGAAGCCAAGCTACAAGACAACGCACAATATGTTCTGGGTACCGATGGGACCAAGATGAGTAAGTCAAAAAACAACATCATAAATGTCTTTTTACCAGCTAAAAAATTGCGTAAGCAAGTAATGAGTATTGCTACTGATAGTACACCTTTGGATGCGCCAAAAGACCCAAATACTTGTACCGTATTTGAGTTGTATACCTTAATTGCAGATCCTACACAAGTGGTAGAAATGCGAAAAAATTACGAGTTAGGCGGATTTGGCTATGGTCATGCAAAGCAGGCACTTTACGAAGCTATACTTGAACGTTTCTCATACGCCAGATCAAAGTATGATCACATTATGGCCAATCCAGAAGTATTGGAGCATCAACTTCAAAAAGGAGCGGTTAAGGCCCGTAGGGTTGCCCAACAGGTTCTGAAACGCGCCCGCAAAAATTTAGGCTACACTTAATAGTGTAAATAATATACTGACTTGCGCTACATCATCTCTTTCATTGCGATTTGAAAAAAAGGATTAAAACACCACCAGCTTTTTTGCGAAGTATTTAAATCAAAGTGGATTTTTTTCATAAGCATTGGGGTCACTAATTTACAAAAGGCAACAGTTTCAAAAATCCACTAAAAAATGTACATTTGTTTTATGAACCTCGCCGCACATATACATTACTTACTTTATCGCCACGATTGCGTTAGCCTACCTGGTTTTGGTGCTTTTTTGGTAGAATATAAAGAAGCTTTCTTTGATGCGGAACAACTACTCTACTACCCCCCCCGCAAGGTTTTGTCGTTTAATGAAAAACTACAATCTAATGATGGTATATTAGCAGCACACATGTCTCATGTTTTGCAATGTTCATATGAACGCGCTGTATTAGATATTCATCAGATCATTATCTCCTGGAAAGAACGCGCTTACAAAGGTAAGCTCAAAATAGCATCTTTGGGAATATTCGAAACTAATCTAGAAGGTAAACTTGTTTTTAATGCTGAACAGGGATTGAATTTCTTAGCTTCAAGTTATGCACTACCAAAACTGGATGCACACCCCATATCACGCAGTGTTAATGAAGTGGCGTCACCCCCTGTATTTAGTTTGGAACCACAGCAGTCCAGCAGCTCCTTTTTGCGTAAGGCTCTGGCCGCTGCTTGCTTTTTAGTATTGATTGCCTTGGGCGCTAATTATGTGCAAGAACAACAAACCAAATTACTTTGGCAAAACGAGCAAACACTGCGGAATAACGCACGTGAGCAAGCTGCAGCCGCTGTTTATGACTTTGGCAAATTGCCAATTCTAAGCTCTATTTCACCAAATGCAGTTGTCCAAAACTATCATGTAATTGCCGGATCTTTCCGCAACCAAAATAACGCTGAGCGACTTGTCCAAACTCTCAAGGCTAAGGGCTATTATCAAGCAGCGAGACTGCCCAAAACCAACAACGGATTCCACCAAGTTTGTTTTGCTGCTTATGCAACTCAGCGAGAAGCGTACAATGCTAAAGCAGGCTTTTTGGAAGACAACTACCTAGACGTTTGGGTACTGAAAAAATAACAGCGATGGAACCAAAACACCCAAGTATTTCCAAGACGGTTATGACCGACTTGGTACTCCCATCTGACACCAATCCTATCAACAAATTGTTTGGTGGCGAACTATTGGCACGTATGGACCGAGCTGCTTGTATTGCAGCAGAGCGTCATTCGGAACAGGTGGTGGTTACGGCTTCGGTAAATCATGTACACTTTAGAAAGCCTGTGCCATTAGGTAGTGTTCTTACGCTAGAAGCTAAGGTGTCTCGTGCTTTTGGCACTTCTATGGAGGTATTTATAGACGTTTGGAAGGAAGAGCATGTAAATCGTACCAGAGAAAAAGTAAATGAAGCTATTTACACATTTGTTGCTGTGAGTAAAAGTGGAAAACCTGTAGCAGTACCACCTATTGTACCAGAAACAATTTTGGAACAAGAGCGTTATGATGGCGCCCTTCGGCGGAGACAGCTTAGCCTCATCTTGGCAGGTAAACTCAATCCCGAAGACGCTACCGAACTTAAGGCACTATTTGATTAACACTATTTTACAAAGCGATTACGTATTTAAATTATAAGAATACAAAAACAATAAATCACAATTTGCTCCAAAAAACATCTAAAAACCACTAAAAACTTGTAAAAACAACTTGATTTGCCTCATTTTAACTCAAAAAGTAACAAAAATCATAAAATATACGGATTTGAAAATTTGGTTTTTTTAAGTACGTTTTCTCTCAAGTTAGACACTCATTGCCTGTTTTGTACCTTTGCGCTTTAATAAAGCTATATGATTCTATCCATGACAGGTTACGGAGAAGCTGAATTTAATGAACAAGGCAGAAAATTGCGTGTTGAAATTAAGTCGTTAAACAGCAAATCATTTGATCTTAATTTCCGTACGCCTCCACGCTATAGAGTACTTGAATTAACTGCGCGCAAACAATTAACGGCTCTGTTGCACCGCGGCAAATGCGAGGTTAATGTATTTGAAGAATGGGTTGCTGGTCAAGACGCAGCTCCGATTAATAAAACTGTTGTAGCACATTACATCCAAGAATTAAAAGCCATTTTCCCATTGACAGATGAAGCACTTTTGCCAACAGTGATGCGTATGCCAAATGTATTTGCATCGGTAGATGATATCATTTCGGATGAAGAGCAAAAAGTCTTTTTAAGTACTCTTAAAAAAGCATCGCAGGCATTGGTTAATTACCGCCAGCAAGAAGGCACCTCTTTGGGGCAAGACCTAACCAATCAAATAGAGCAAATCAAAGCACAGCTCAAAAAGATAGCTGCCCAAGCCGATATGCGCATTGCAACACGCAAGCAAAAATTACATGAGCAATTACGGCAACTCACGCTTAACTACGACCAAGACCGCTTAGAGCAGGAATTGATTTATTACTTAGATAAATGGGACATCAATGAAGAGCTGGTACGCTTACGGCATCATCTTGATTATTTCCAAACCAATCTGGACGAAAATGTAGCTATTAAAGGAAAAAAATTAGGATTTATTGCCCAAGAAATGGGACGTGAAATCAATACCATAGGGTCTAAAGCCAACGATTCAGACTTACAAAAATCTGTCGTTAGTATGAAAGATGCCCTGGAGCGTATCAAAGAACAAGTACTCAACGCCTTATAATGAAAACAGGGAAATGCATTGTTTTATCGGCACCTTCGGGTAGTGGAAAAACAACCATTGCTAAACACTTGCTAGCTCAGGAAAATTTTAACTTGGCATTTTCTGTCTCTGCTACTTCAAGGTTACCAAGATCGCAAGAGGTAGACGGCAAAGACTACTACTTTCTTTCTGAAGCAGCTTTTAAAGCAAAAATTTCAGAATGTGCCTTTGTCGAATACGAAGAGGTATTCCCCGGTATGTTTTACGGCACATTAAAATCTGAGCTAGACCGTATTTGGGCATTGGGCAAAAATGTGGTGTTCGACATAGATGTGGTAGGCGGATTAAACATAAAAAAGCAATTCCCTAGTAATACTATTTCCATGTTTATCAAACCTCCAAGTAAGGAAGCCTTAGCAGAGCGATTATTTCAACGCGGCACAGACAGTGTTGACAAAATTGCCATGCGACTGGAAAAGGCAAATGCCGAAATTGCTCGCGCCAAAGAATTTGATGTTGTTGTGGTAAACGACAATTTGGAAATTGCCAAAAGCGAATCTAAAAAACACATAAGTAATTTTTTGTTAGGATGAAGCGGACTGCGCTATTTTTTGGAAGTTTTAATCCCATTCACAACGGACATATTGGTATTGGTCGAGCGGTACTTAATCAGCAAAAGGCAGACGTGGTACATTACATATTAACCCCACAAAACCCCCACAAAAATACAGATGTACTTTTGCCAGAGAGGCACCGCTGGGAGATGTTAATAAAAGCTCTAGAGCCTTATAATGGCTTGGTAGCCAACGACATTGAGCTGCATATGCCCAAGCCGAGCTATACAGCAAAAACCCTTCAAAAACTTACTGCTGAGCATCCTAATATCAATTACGTAATCTTGATGGGTGCTGACAGCGCAATAGATTTGGCCACTTGGCATAACACGGCTTATATTAAGCAATTTCCATTGTTGATTTATCCAAGAAATGATATTTCATTACATGCATTTCCAGCAGACCAACGCCTTCAAGCCCCCTTACTTAATATTTCTGCTACAAGCATTCGCGAAACAAAGGATATGCAACAGCTAAAAGATTGCTTGCCGAAAGGGGTTATTACATATATGCAAGCACAGCAATTACTTAATGATATTTAATTTTCCGTAGTATCCGTCGAGTGTCTTTTAGCCCTTGGTAAGCGTGGTCGCTATGTTGTTTGATCACGACAGTGAGTTTGTTTAATTTGTCTAGTGCTTCTTCAAAACCATTTAGGTAACATAGCATATAGGTAGGTGCCAAGTTGCCCACATCTTCTCTGTCATTTTTCGTTAGACTAGTGTTTTTGAGTAGCTTTTCTCCTAATGCATTGTTGGCATTGTAGATATGATGCAGCAGTTTCTTTTCATATTTAGGTGGAGTAAACAAAAAAGCCGAGTCAATTTGGTAAGAGCCTTTGTTGTCAAACAAAAAAGATACCCGCTCAAGTGGATAGTATTTGTATGCATTATGAAACCCTAAACGAACATACTCAATAAGACTGAAGGAATGCGCGTCCATTTCAATTTCAACTTCATCGTGCGCGGAGTAGAACAATTTTACATGCTCGTTGATGAGTTCTACATCTACCCTTGAATAATAAGAATTTTCTTTTTCCTTTTTTTCCAGCCCAGCCCAGCAAAGCACAAAAGATTCTTTAAAAACTCTGTAGCTAGGTTTTAACATTTCATCGTGACGGCTCATAAAATCAATAACGCCGTCAAGAGTTAGTTCGATGTTGTTTTGTGCATGTTTTTCAATTTCTGCTACTACTTCAGAATTTATGTCTTGCAGCTCAATGTCAAAAACTTTAGAAACGGACATACTTCCATCTCTAAAAAACACAGCGCCCTCAAAATATTTCCAAATATTTTTTCGCAATGCCGTTGTTTTATTGGCGGGCCTGATGCTTACTAAGCCCACAACTTTACCGTCAGCCAGATGGGGAAAGTGAATGTTTTCGTAGAGTACTACAGGTGGGTTTTCTAAATAAGCATTGATTAGGTTTTGCAGCTTTGCGTCATCAAAAAAGTCTACTCCGCGAATACTGTTGTCGCTATCATCTACACCTACAACTATGTACGAGTTGTTTTTTGGGTTGGAATTCGATAGAGCACAAATGTGTTTCAGGAATTTAGCCTTGCCTTCGCGGTGGCTTAAATTCAGCTGTCTTTTTTTATCGTAAAAACTGTTTTCATCGTTGTGCGCTAGTAAGCTTTTGATTAGCAGCCTTTTATTAATCATCACAAATGTTTAATGCAAAGTTAGTGAGCTATTTCAACACTTTTTATAATTCCTTTGATAAGCCCTATTTTTAACCAAATGTTAACAGGTGCACTTCACATTTTTGTACATTTTGCAACGCTAATTAAAAACAAAAAACATGAGCGATAACGCTGTAGATATCAAAGCACTTAACGATCACATAGAAAAAGAAAGTGCTTTCATTGACATTCTAACGCTAGAGATGAACAAAGTAATTGTGGGTCAACACCAAATGGTAGAACGTTTGCTTATCGGCTTGCTGGGACAAGGGCACATACTACTTGAAGGGGTCCCAGGACTGGCCAAGACTCTTGCCATCAATACCCTGAGTAAGGCAGTTAAAGGAAGCTTTAGCCGTATTCAATTTACGCCTGACTTACTGCCAGCGGATGTAATAGGAACCATGATTTATAACGCAAAAGAGAACGATTTTACCATCAAAAAAGGCCCTATTTTTGCCAATTTTGTACTTGCTGATGAGATCAATAGAGCCCCTGCAAAGGTGCAATCTGCCCTTTTAGAAGCTATGCAAGAGAAGCAAGTTACCATTGGCGACGAAACCTTTAAGCTCAAGCCTCCATTTTTGGTAATGGCCACGCAAAACCCTGTGGAACAAGAAGGAACCTATCCACTCCCAGAAGCTCAAGTAGACCGCTTTATGCTAAAGGTAATCATTGATTATCCTAATCTTTCCAATGAGCAAGAGATTGTTCGCGCCAATCTTAATGACTCTTTTGGCTCAGTTAAACCTGTGATTAGTACTGCACAGATTTCTAAGGCACAAAAAGCCATCCGTGAAGTTTATATGGACGAAAAGATTGAAAAGTACATTTTGGACTTGGTTTTCGCTACGCGATACCCTGAAAAATATAAATTACAATCCTTAAAACCACTTATTAGTTTTGGTGCATCCCCTAGGGGTAGTATCAATTTGGCAACGGCTGCTAAATGTTATGCCTTTATCAAGCGCCGTGGCTATGTGATTCCAGAAGATGTTCGTGCCGTTGTTTATGATGTGTTGCGCCACCGTATTGGAATTACGTATGAAGCCGAAGCCGAGAACGTGACCTCAGAAGATATCATACAGCGCATTGTTAACGCTGTGGAGGTACCTTAGTCTAAAAACAGCTTTTCGCTATGGACACAAAAGAGCTTTTAAAGAAAGTTCGGAAGATAGAAATCAAAACCCGCCGATTGAGTAATCATATCTTTGGGGGGGAATATCACAGTACCTTTAAGGGACGTGGCATGACCTTTAGCGAGGTGCGTCAATATCAATATGGCGATGATGTCCGTGCAATTGACTGGAATGTTACTGCGCGCTATCAAGAGCCTTACGTTAAAGTATTTGAGGAAGAGCGTGAGCTAACACTTATGTTAGTTGTAGACGTAAGTGGTTCTGCCGATTTTGGTTCATTGGAACAACGCAAACGTGACACCCTTACTGAAATAGCCGCCACCCTTGCCTTTTCTGCCTTACAGAATAACGATAAAGTTGGGCTGCTGATGTTTTCAGACGATGTGGAATTATTTATTGCACCCAAAAAGGGAAAATCACACGTATTGCGCATCATCCGTGAGCTTTTGGAGCATCACCCTAAAAGCACCAAAACAGACATTGCCGGCGCATTGGAGTTTATGAGCCGCATTCTTAAAAAACGTGCTATTGTATTTGTGTTGTCCGATTTTTTAGACAACGATTATTCCAAATCAGTGCAGTTGGCTGCTAGAAAGCACGACCTAACAGGCGTTCGCCTCTATGACCCTATAGAAGCCAAACTTCCAAAAGCGGGATTATTGCTTGTCCGTGATGCGGAAACAGCGGCGCANAAATGGGTGAACAGCTCATCAAAATCGGTACGCACGGCCTATGCGCTTGCACACCGAAAAACCGCTGATTATTTCAGCACACAGTTNACAANATATGGCGCAGGNGCACTTTCATGTGCCACNAACGAAAGNTACGTCAAAAAACTATTAACCTATTTCAAAGGCCGTGGATAAAGGGATACGTTTTTTGCTTTTGTTAGTCTCGTGTTGGANCATGGCCCAAACGCAAGTAAGNCTTACGGCCGATACGCTTGAGGTNCGCTTGGCAGAGCAAATAAACCTCGACTTGGTTGTGTCNACCGACAANCAAGCAAGCATACAGTTTCCGCCGCTCAAGGCATTTGCCCCTTTTGAGGTTATAGACAGCACGGCTGTTGATACNACCGTTGCAGCAAANACATTTACATATTCCAAGACCTATGCGGTCATNCAGTTTGATTCAGGGCAGTTTACCCTACCTCAGCAAATTGTGGTTGTAGATGGAGAAGTGTTTAAAACAGATTCTATTTTGGTAAGGGTTAACGACGTGGTAGTAGATACTTTGGAACAACCTCTTTTTCCGATTAAGACCATTTTGCCCATGTCTAAAAACACCACAGGTTGGTGGAAGCCCTATAGCTATGGGTTTTTGATTTTAATTAGCCTTGTGTTGCTATATTTTTTTGTTGTAAAAACCCAAAAACGCATTCGAGCCAAGCGCGAAAAAATGCCGCCTTTTGAGCGCGCGCTACAAGCTTTGCAAGCACTGGAATCCAAACAGCTAGACAAGCAAGAAGCCTATAAAGATTACTATTCTGAAATGACCGATATTGTAAGGAATTATTTAGAGGATGAGACCAATATTGATGCCCTAGAAAGTACTTCAGAAGAACTTTTGACAAAGTTGGAGTTATTGCGAGATACGGGTAATCTTGAACTGACAAACGCAACAATTGATCAACTTAAGGAGGTATTGTCAACTGCTGATTTGGTTAAGTTTGCACGTGCGCTTCCAGAGGAGTATTTGGCGCGATTGGACCGTGAAAAAATTGAATTGGTTGTCAAGGACACCAAAGCCGCGTTGCCCGAACCAACAGAAGAAGAACGCTTACAAAACGAGGCCTACGCCCGAATGCGCCGCAAGCAACAACAGGTTCAGCGTTTTAAAATAGCAGGCTTTTCCTTTTTGGGAGTATTAGCCATTGTCGCGTGTATCATGATCTACAATTATGGCGCCGTCCAAGCCAAGGATCGCGTGTTTGGACACCCAACGTTAAAGTGGCTGCAGCAAGAATGGGTTTCGAGCACCTATGGTATTTCTGACATGGTACTAAAAACTCCGGATGTCCTAAGCAGAAAGACCACCCAAAACCGCCTAAATCAGCAATTTGTATTGGGTTCTTTGGAAGATGCATTTATGATAGTGCTACACATGGAGCATTCAACAGCAGAAGAGGAACAAACGATCGACTTGCAGCAAAAAGTAGACAAGGTGATTGGCACTTTTGACAGCATGGGAGCAACGAATATTTTTCAAAAACAAAACGACTACAAAACAACCTCAGGAATTGAGGGGATTGTGGCTTCGGGCTCTTTCGATTGGGCCAAAAAGAATAAAGACACCCAGCGCAAAACCTATGAGGTTTATCACTTTACTGAAAACAAAGGCTTTCAGCAGCTCCAGTTGGTTTACGATCGAAACGACCGCTATGCCAAAGAACTCATTACCCGAATGCTGAACAGCATCGAATTTAAAAAGGAAAAACCATGATGGACTATACGTTTGCATATCCTGATTTTTTCTGGGGTCTATTGCTGATACCCCTACTAGTGGCATGGCAAATTGTTTCGCTAAAAAGACAAGTGGCGCATTTGCTAAGCTCTAGCATTGATGCTTTTTCCAAGTCGGGTAGTTTAGCCAAATGGCGCCCGATATTGTTGGTGTTGCGGCTGTTGGCTATTGCTCTCATTGTAACAGCTTTGGCGCGCCCTCAAACACAAGACGTCAGCACTCAAACCAAAACAAACAAAGGAATAGATATTGTTATCGCCATAGATGTTTCGTCCAGTATGTTGGCACGCGACCTAAAGCCCAACCGCTTGGCTGCTCTTAAAAAAGTGGCGGCAGACTTTATTGCAAAAAGGAAAACGGACCGTATAGGCTTGGTGGTATATGCAGGCGAAAGCTATACCAAAACACCCATAACTTCAGACAAGGCCTTGGTGATTGATGTACTTAACAAGGTTAGCTATGATGGCGTGATCAACGACGGAACGGCCATTGGGATGGGGCTAGCCACTGCTGTAAACCGATTGCGCGATAGTAAAGCCAAGAGTAAAGTAATCATCTTGCTTACAGACGGCGTAAACAACACCGGTTTTGTAGACCCAAAGACAGCGGCTGGTCTTGCGAGTACATATGGGATTAAAACCTATACCATTGGATTGGGCAGTAACGGCAGCGCACCTGCTCCTGTTGCCCTACGCCAAGACGGCACTTTTGTGTATCAATTGCGAAAGGTTGAAATTGATGAGGAGTTACTTAAGTCTATTGCTGTGGAAACGGGCGGCAGCTATTATCGCGCAACCGACAACAAAAAACTAGCAGCTATCTACAAGGAGATAGACAAATTAGAACGAACAGATGTAGAAGAAATTCGCTATACCAAATACCACGAAAAGTTCAGGCTGTTTGTATTTGTGGCAATGGGCGCATTGTTTTTGGAATGGCTTTTGCGTATTACGCTTTTTAAATCAGCCTTGGCATGATACAGTACGAACAGACACAGCATTTCTATTTGTTATTGCTCATACCGCTAATGGTATTGGGCTATGTGCTTTTTAGCCTTTGGAAAAAGCGGGTGTTAAAATCGTTGGCATCTGCAAAAATGATAGATCACATAGCTCCAGAACGTTCTTCGTTTAAAGGTTGGCTTAAGCAAATTTTGTTTTGGCTTGGCTGGGCTTTTATATGTTTGGGCTTGGTCAATCCACAGATTGGCACTGAGCTAGAGACCGTTAAAAGAGAGGGCGTAGATTTGGTATTTGCCATTGATGTATCTAAGAGTATGCTGGCAGAAGACATTGCGCCAAACAGATTGGAAAAGGCTAAGCGCCTTGCAGGGGAGCTGATCAATCAATTGGTTAGTGACCGCGTGGGTATCATTGCCTATGCCTCATCGGCTATCCCGCATTTGCCCATTACGACAGACTATGCCGCAGCTCGATTGTTTTTGTCGTCATTGGACACCAACATGATTTCATCCCAAGGGACGGCCATTTCCGCAGCCATGCGCTTGGCGGAAACCTATTTCGACGACGAAAACCAAACTAACCGTGTGGTGTGTATTATTTCTGATGGTGAAGATCATGGCGATGACGCTTTGGTAGCAGCATCACGTGCCGCCCAACTGGGGGTTACGTTTTTCACAGTGATTGTTGGTACTGAAAAAGGGTCCGTAATTCCCATAACCAAAGGGAATTCCACTTCTTACAAGAAAGATGACAAGGGAGAGGTGGTTATTACAAAAAGCGATTTTGAACAGATGGAATCCATAGCAAAAGAAACCGACGGCTTGTTTTTGGACGGCAGTAACACCGAGGAGGTGGTAACATCCATTATAGACCGTCTTAAGGAGATGGATAAACAAGAGTTTGAAGCAAAACAATTTGCGAAATTTAAAGATCAGTTTCAATGGTTTTTAGTTGTTGGATTGATTTTGATTGTACTTGACTTATTTTTATTTTATCGCAAAACCCAGTGGGTTAAAAAACTAAATTTGTTCCAAGATGCTTAGGCTATTGCTCACCATACTACTGTTCCCATTTGTTGTTTTAGGACAAGAAGCTCCGCTTGTTCAAAAAGCAGACAATTATATTTATGATGGCAATCAAGCTTTTGATGCATCAAATAATGTTGAGGCGGAAAAGAATTACCGCAGGGCTACTGCCACGGGTCTAAAAAAAGACATTGCGCAGTACAATATGGGAACCACCTTGCAACAAGACAACTATGTAGCAGAGGCCCTATCGGTATATGCCGATGCGGTTGAAATCACGAAAGAACGTCCAAACAAACACCGAAACTTTCACAACATTGGCAATGCCCTAATGCAAATAAAGGAGTACAAAGGAGCCGTTGAAGCGTATAAAAATGCGCTTCGTAACAACCCCAATGATGATGAAACACGCTACAATTATGCCTTAGCTAAAAAAATGCTGGAAGACGAGGAAAATAAAGACGACCAAAAGGACGA
>PAAD01000052.1 GCA_002698745.1 Flavobacteriaceae bacterium | reverse complement strand
AAGATCAATTGCAATAAATTGGAGAACTGAGGCTAATAATAAAGTTGGTTTTGTTGAGCTTGCATTGGCTGGACCAGGTCCCTATTTTAAAAAAAACAGTAAAAAATTTAAGGCAAATAGAACAGTAGTAAACTCAGAGACAGCTTACAAAGACGGATTTGAAGCATCATATTTTGAAGCTAAAATTGACCAGTTAATTCCAAATACAATTTACGCATATAGAGTAGGTAACTTTCATTTCAAAAGTGAGTGGCATCAATTCAAAACTGCCAATGACCAAATTTCTCCCATTTCGTTTTTATATGTAGGTGATGCTCAAAATTATATTTTGGAATTATGGTCCAGAGTAATTAGAAATGCTTATAAAACTGCACCAGATGCTGATTTTTTCATACATGCTGGAGATTTAGTCGATAAAGGACATGATGAAATTTATTGGAATGAGTGGTTTGCTGCTGGAGGATTTATCCATAGTGAGATCCCTGCCATTGCCGTGCCGGGAAATCACGAATATCAATATCTGGATGGAACTATATTTTCACAAGATGAAGTACTTTCAGTTCAATGGAATGCTCAATTCGGCTTTCCTAAAAATGGTCCCAAGGGATTGGAGAAAACTTGTTATTATATTGATTATCCTGATCTCAAAATAATTGCACTTAATAGCAATATTGCTATAAGACGTCAAGCAAAATGGCTAAGGGAGATTTTGAAAATAAATGATAAAAAATGGACAGTAGTAACCTTCCATCATCCAATATTCTCTGCGTCTACTATGAGAGCTAATACTGAGATTAGATCTCATTGGAAGCCAATTCTTGAAGAATTTAATGTAGATCTTGCTCTTCAGGGGCATGACCATACTTATGCCAGAGGGGCTATTTATGAAAAACCTGTAGTTATTGAAAATAATGACGGGGGAAGTAACATCATTGGTCCCGTATATGTTGTGTCAGTAAGTGGTGCTAAAATGTATTCATTAGATAAATCAGGCTGGAGTAAATTTGGAGCAACTCAGGGTAAAACCGGCGAGCGAATTCAATTATTCCAACATATTTCTATTGATGGAGACCGCTTGATATATCGTTCTTTTGATGCAACTGGAGCCATATTTGATAGTTTCGAACTACTAAAAGAAAATGGAAAGAACAAATACATTGATTAGTATATTTTTAAACCTTTCAGTGTAATTTGAGCCATATTTAAATTTGTTATGATCCAAAATGAGGATTTAAAACAAAAATTTTTAAGACCTAGTAGAGGAACTAAAGGTTTAAAACTCTCTAGAATTAGAAGTCAAAATTTAAATTAATTTGAAAACTCATTCTAACTTATTAATTCTCCTAACAGCTCTGCTTTTTCATTGTTGTAAAGAAGGAATTAGCCAGCCCAATGGACTGAGGACTGATTTAATGAGAAATGCCGATTATGTGGGGCTAATGGGCAAAAAACAAAACGTTTTATTAGATGATAAAGTTTTGGACCACGGAGGCTACGAAATCGCAAAAGTACAAACCCAAAAACCACTCTTTAGTTGGGTTTTAGACAATCGTACTTTAAAAAGCATTGCTTTTCAGCTATTAGTAAGCAGTGATAGAGAGGGACTGTCAAAAAACATTGGAGACTTGTGGGATAGCGGTAAAATCCTATCGCAAAAGTCTTCAACTTATTACCAAGGTTTAGCCCTTCAAAAAAATAAGGTTTACTATTGGAAAGTAAGGTATTGGGAAAATGACCAAAAAATATCTGAATACTCTGATCCGAAGGCTTTTGTGACTGACTTAAATTTTAAGACTGAAAAATTTTCACAAGAGCCCTTGATGACTAAAGATGAATTCCCAGTTGTAAAGAAAAAATCAGAGGGAAACTATTTCCTGGATTTTAAAAAAGCTGCTTTTGCAAAGCTGAAAATTCAATTGACCTCACCAAAAGAGGATTCAATCCTGGTTTTAGTAGGAGAAATGAAGAAAAAAAACACCCTAACTGTTGATGCTGAAGCAGGGAGAAATATAAGGTATTATAAGACCCGAATAAAATTAAAACCAGGAACGCACTGGTATGAAGTCATATGGCCGGAAAATACCAAAAGATCCCGCAATCGATTTATGATTAAAATGCCGGATTATATCGGTGAAGTTTATCCATTCCGCTATGTAGAAGTAAAGGCCTACTCCGGTGAATTGAAGAGTGAGCAAATAGTAAGATCAGTGGTCAACTATACCTTTGATGAATCTGCATCCTCCTTTGATTCTAGTGATGAAGTGCTTAATAAAGTTTGGGATTTTTGTAAATATTCTATGAAAGCTACAAGCTTCTGTGGATATTATGTTGATGGTGACAGAGAACGTATTCCCTATGAGGCAGATGCATTTATAAATCAACTATCACACTATGCTGTAGATGCTGAATATGGTATTGCAAGGGGCAGTATGAAACATTTGTTATTTAATCCTACCTGGCCAACCGAATGGACCCTGTATAATATCTTGATGGCTTGGTATGATTACCTTTACACTGGGGACGATCGTTTTATAGCGAAGTATTATGACGAGCTAAAAATCAAAACGCTTATGGATCTGTCTGATGAAACAGACTTAATAAGTACCCTAACGGGAAAACAAACCCCAAGATTTTTTGAACGATTACATAAAAATCATTGGGGTAAAAACAATAACCTTAGAGATATCGTTGATTGGCCTCAGGCCCAACCCCCAGGAGGTTTTGACAACTTAGATCATTTTACTGGAACAGAAAAGGAATATCCTGGAGAAAACGATGGCTATGTTTATCAAACTTACAATGCAGTGGTCAATGCTCTTTATTATGGTACTTTAACAATAATGGAGAAAATAGCCCTGGACTTGAACAAAAAGGAAGATGTTTTTTTATTTCAAAACCAAGCTGAAAAAATCAAAAAAGCCTTCATTAGCACCTTTCAAGACAAAACCAATGGTTTAATTAATGATGGGGAAGAAACTGACCACAAATCCCAACATGCCAATATGTTTGCGTTGACTTTTGGTTTGGTCCCAGAAAAAGATATTGAAAGTGTGGTAAATTTCATAAAGCAAAAAAACATGTCGTGCAGTGTTTATGGTTCGCAGATATTATTGGAGGGTCTCTTTGATCATGGTGGTGACCAACACGCCATAGGGCTCATGGCTGCAAAAACTGAAAGAAGCTGGTATAATATGATTCGATATGGATCTACCATCACAATGGAAGCATGGGACAAGCGATACAAACCCAATTTAGATTTAAACCACGCATGGGGGGGAGCTCCCTCTAATATTATTGTCAGGAAAATGATGGGAGTCGAACCGTTGACTCCAGGTGCTCAAAATATAAAAATTCACCCAAAAATTGGAGATCTGGATTTTGTATCACTCAAAACGAGCTTTATTACAGGTGCTGTTGAGGTTGAATGTCGCCAAACAAAAAATAAATATACGCTGAACATCAAGATTCCAGGCGGAGTAAAAGCAGACATCAAAATCCCTGCGTCAAAAGGAAGGAAAAAGCTTTTTATCAATGGTATAGCCTCCAACCATAAACCGAATAAAGATTATTATCATTTAAAAAAATTCCCTGCAGGAGTATCGTTATTAGAAGTCAAATAATTTATTTGATCAGGTCATTCATAATTTATCAAATCTTGTTACCTTTATTTGTAATGTTGGTTATACACGTGTGTAATAATTTAAAGTGGTCGTCAATTAAAGCTGAGCCAAATTTAATCAAACTTTAGTTGATTTAAATTTTAATAATTAATGACGGGTCTTTAATTCTTGTACAAATTTTCTAAATATGAAGGGAAAATTAATTCACTTTATTATTGTGTTGCCAATATATTTTGTAACAATTAATATTTAACTAAAAAACTTTACCTAAATGAAAAAACTATTCATTTTTTTTCTAGTAGCCTGCGCTACATTAACTCAAGCACAAGATTTCCGAGGTTTAGATAAAAGCCCCATGGATCGTGTTTTTTATCCTACCTCCAATAGGGTTTCCGATAAAGCCATTGTAATTACTTACAGTCGTCCTCAGTTGAATGGGAGGGATTTAGGAACTTTGGTACCGACCTATAAGTTATGGAGAACTGGAGCCAACGAAGCGACAGAAATCAGACTCTTCAAATCTATCAAACTTGGAGATACTGTTGTAAAAGCAGGAACTTATACAATGTATTCTTATCCCAAAGAAGGGACTACAGAAATTATTATCAATGCTGCCACTCATGTTTGGGGAACCAATGGTTACGACGAATCGAAAGATTTAGCAAGAATTGAAGTGCCAGTAATGGAATCTCAAGATTACCTCGAAGCATTCTCATTTGCCTTTACTGGTAAAGGAAATAATGCTATTCTGCATGGGGGTTGGGGTAACGCAAGGGTTCAAATCCCAATTACTGTAATGTAGATGCAAAATCATTAATATTAAAACCCCTTTTGAGGGGTTTTTTTATTCTATTAATCTACCTATTGCCCAATAGTATTTTTAAATTAATTTAGTTTTTTAATTATATTAATTATGAAAGAGATTCTTTTAGAATTTTACAAAGGTGTTGGCATAAATCGCATTATGACTGAAAATTTGGAGGCCATAACCTTTTCAGCTTTCATCCTAATTATGGCATTTGCATTTTGGATGGTAAGCAAACGTATTTTCAGGTTGATCTTCTCGAAAGTATCCAAAAAAACAAAATCGAAGTTTGATGATTATTTAATCAAAAATAAAATTCCAGAAACCCTATCCTATTTCCCCTCGCTGTTTTTATTGATGAGCTTTCTGCCCCAATCTCTTCAATCATTCCACCTACTGAATCAACCAATCACAATAACTCTAGAAATATCAGGAGCAATTATCTCTATTGTTTTGGTCAGAAGATTCTTAAACTCAATCAAAGACTTTCTAAAAACCCTCAAAAACTTTAAGGATAAACCAATAGATAGCTACATACAGGTCATTATGATTTTTGTATGGTTTATCGGTGTCATGATCATTTTCTCTATTTTATCAGGAAAGGACATTGGTGCTTTTTTGGCAACTTTGGGAGCCTTATCGGCTGTAATTTTATTGATTTTTAAAGACACCATACTCGGTTTTGTTGCCAGTATTCAAGTGACCATAAATGATACGGTAAGAATTGGAGACTGGATCAGTATGCAAAGCTATAATGCCGATGGAGATGTAATTGAGATCAACCTTTCCACTGTTAAGGTGCAAAATTTTGACAATACCATTACTTCTATACCCACCTATAAATTGGTTTCAGATTCTTTTGTGAATTGGAGGGGTATGAGTGAATCAGGCGGCAGAAGAATCAAGCGGGCCCTACTTATTCGAGTTTCTAGTATCCATTTTGTCAACGAAGATCACCTCCAAAAGCTTGAAAAAATACAACGTATAGCTCCCTATATATCCAAAAGAAAAGAAGAAATTGAATCAGAAAACATAGCCAACAAAGCTGATAAATCTCTTTTACTCAATGGGAGAAATATGACCAACATTGGACTTTTCAGATGGTATGCCCTAGCTTATCTTCAAAATCATCCAGAAATCAATCCAGATTTGACTGTAATGGTTCGTCAACTAGCGCCCACTCCCGAGGGGGTTCCCTTAGAGGTTTATGTTTTTGTCAAGGACAAAGTATGGGTAAACTACGAACGTATAATGTCGGATATATTTGACCATTTGATGGCCGCTATTCCTTTTTTCGAATTAGAATGCTTTGAGTATGCTACTCAGCCGAATTAACCAATAAATTAAGAACTTGAATTGATTTGAAATTTTGGCAAATTGCATTGACCAAGATTAATTCGTTAAAAACTTTATGTCTTATTTAATATTCTAATTAGTTAAAGTATATACTATTTCTTCAAATTTAGTATTTCTTATTCATCTAAAAACTGATTTAGGGGAACCTTCGTTTACATTATTTTCTTCATTTAGAACAATGGTATATTATTTTTCTGCTTTTTCTATTCTCTAGAAAAATTCAGAGATAGTCAGTATATCAACCTAAATTGATTCTTTATCATAGACTAAACTACCCACGTTTATGATTTAATCTTGTTTCACCTTAAGTTTTTGGGTGCACACTCTCTAGTATAAAAAAGGAGGAAATTTGAAGGGTAAATTTTTAATCTACTAGGCCCAAGGCATTAAACTGATTTCTACTATTTTAATAATAGGAATAAGATTTTGTTTTTTTTCTCAGACAAAAGCAAAAAACAAATAGATGGTTTAAATAAGTTTCCATTTAGTTGATTAGTACCTATTCAAATAAAGTACTGATCAAGATTTAAAAACCTTTTGGTAACGCCAAAAGGAAAAAGCACCCAATAAAGCAACAGTAACTATTGCGTAATAAACAAAACTTGGAGTTATGATTTTATCACCACTGGCGTAAGAATGCAAACCTACCAGATAAAAATTCACCCCAAAATAGGTCATCAATATACTTGAAAACCCTATTATACTCATAAAATTGAAAGTCCAATTACCTCTCAAGCCAGGAACAAATCGCATGTGAATAATAAAGGCATAAACCAAAATACTAATTAAGGCCCATGTCTCTTTAGGATCCCATCCCCAGTATCTACCCCAACTTTCATTGGCCCACATACCCCCTAAAAAATTTCCTATGGTAAGCATTATCAAACCAACAATCAATGAGAGTTCATTTATAACAGTCAATTCTTTGATGTTTAAACCTATTTTTTCTTTATTCTTTTTACCTGCAATGGAAATCAACAAAAGTGAAACCACACCAATAATCATACTTAGTGCAAAAGGACCATAACTCCCTACGATCACAGCCACGTGTATCATCAACCAATAGCTATCTAAAACAGGTTGCAAGTTTGCTATGGAAGGGTCCATCCAATTCCAATGGGCTATCATCAGTACCATAGAAGATACAAAAGCGGTAGCAGCTAAGGTCAACTCCGACTTTCTGCCAAAAACTATACCGAAAAACATAGTGGCCCAGGCTACATAAATCATAGATTCATAGGCATCACTCCAAGGGGCATGTCCCGAAATAAACCATCGGGCAACTAAGCCACCTGTATGCAACAAAAACAGCAACAAAACTATCCACTTTAAAAGGTTTATAGTGAAATTTAAAACCTTACCCTCCCTGAAAATCTTTGCAATCAACAGCAGAAAGAGTAGCAATCCCGCATAAAGGTACCAGCTAAAGAGTTTTTTAAAAATATCGTATTTGTTGTATGCTATTTCCGCTTCTATTTTTTCTTCTGAAGGCATTACCGATCCTCCAAATTTCTTTTGAAATCCCTCCAAACTTTGTAAGAGATTTTCAGCTTGAGCATAGTCTCCATCTTGTCTCGCCAATCTCAATGCATTAAAGTAAAGAGGTAAAATATTTTGTACATAAAGCGAATCTTTTCCTTGGAAAGAACTCTCATTCAGCTCGGGATAGGAAATCCATTTATTGGATTCATCTCCTGGAATAGGAAATACTCTAAGTACTTTACCCTCTAAAGCGGCATACAATAGATTTACCCTTTTGTCAACTTCAATAAAATCTTTTTGAAATTGATTGGGAACAGAGGCCCTATATGCGCTTTCCAATTGAGATGAAATTTTATAATTACCTTGATTGTCGAAGAAGGAAACCAAGGAGGCGTATTTTTGTTTGGAATTTACTCCAATAATCTTTCTAAGACTGTCATTACCTCTTTTGAGATAAATTATGGGAACATTGTACCATAATGCAGGGCTTTCGATTATTGACATCATAACCTGATCGGCATTAAGCTCCCCGTAAGAATCTTTTTTACTGACTTTACGAAGGAGCTGAGACGAAAAAGTATTGGCCGGCTTCATTCTTCCTCCTAGATCTTGAATAACCAAACTTCCGAATTTTTGAGCATGTTCTTTGGCAATAATGTTCGCCTTCACTACAGAGTCAAAATCAAAATTATTCAAAGGCGTATGATCATGCGCTTGGGCATTTAATCCCATGGAGAAAATGATAGATAAAACAGAAATCAAGGCTTGTTTTTTTTGTTTGATTTTTTCCAATGATTTTGAAAGGTCTTTAAACCTTGTTTTTCCAATGAAGAAAATCCCCATCATACTCAAGTAAAGTAGGATATATCCTACATAGGTGACCCAAGTTCCCCAAAAATCATGATTGACTGAAAGGACCGTGCCTTTTTCATCGGGATCAAATGAGGCTTGAAAAAATCGGTATCCTTTGTGATCTAATACATGATTCATGAATATATTGTAATCAAAAGAACTTTGTTCCTCTACGGTTATTTTACTCATAAAAGAGGAATAGCTCTTCTCCGTTCCCGGGTATTTTTCTGCGATAAAATCATTTAAGCGGATCGCAAAAGGCAAGTCAAGTCGCTTGGAACCATACTTTAGGTAGAAATCCAAGTCCCCTAAGCTTATTTTTTTCATATTATTTGCTATACCCTTTCCTCCCAATAGCGTCATAGACTCTGTCTTATCATTTGTCGCTACTTGTAGTCTAAGGGCATCCTGCAGGACTGCAGTACTATCATCAGACTTTACCCAGTCAAATTTTCCTCTCAAAGGTGGTTCAGGGATAACAAACTGAAAACCCTCGATATTGTATAGAGATCGAAACTGCAATTCCTGTTCTACCCCTTTTTCAAAAATCCCCGACTGTTGATCAGCCATTCTCAAGTAACTTCCATCAAAAGGAGGAGTGATATAGTGCAATCCTCCCTCAGAGCGAATATTTATAGCCCCATCAATAGGGTTATTCAATGTAAAGAGTAGGTTGTGGATATTGGCAACCTCGCCCTCCTTGAGCGAATGATCGTGACGACTTCCACTGGAAGACTCGACTATTTTGAGGTATCGGTCACCAGATTCATCTAGGACCAACTGCTCGCTTACATCTTCTGCAAAATTTTCAAATTTTATAGAGAAAGCTTGACCATTGAATTCATTTTTCCACTCAAAATCATTGTTTACATGCTCAGAAAAAAGAAAATCCTTCTCTAGAGTTTTTCGCTGAGGCACACCGTTTATATCTCCCTCTATAAAAACAGTCAAATAAGTTTTATCGGATAAAAAAGTATTCTCAGCAGCTCCCTCACGGATGGGCATCACGCCCTCATATCCAAAATAACGGGTGATAAATGCCCCGAATATAATCAGGATAAAAGATACATGAATCATCAGAATGGCCCATTTCTCTTTTCGCAGGAGTCGGTATTTAAAAATATTTCCGAAAAAATTGATCATGAACAGTGCCAATATCAATTCAAACCACCAGGCATTGTAGATCCAAATTTTGGCGGTATCTGTACTGTACCAACTCTCTATAAAGGTTCCATAAGCCATGGCGGAAGAAAAGGCTATGAACAATAGAGCCATTAATTGATTGGAAAATAAATATTTAAGTGTTCTTTCTTTCATCTCAATCTTCACCACTTCATTTCAGTGCAAAGATACCGGTTGAAAACGAATTATAATAACTTCAAATGGCCAAATTGATGGACAATAAAATCGTTTCTAATTATATTAACATAGATAAGTACTTTAAACAAAAGTTCTTTATTAAACAGACCCAACAAAAGAGTCAATTAGCTCGCCGAAGCTGCAACACTCAAAATACCTTAAAAAATTGAAGGGAAAGTAGCCTTTGATAGTTGTGAAATAGACGGCTAAAGATCCTATAAAGTAAAAATAAAAATGGACAAAGGGATCATCATATAAACTTGAGAAAACTGTTCGCATAGCAAAATAGGATTTCATAATGGTTTGATTAGTAAATAATAATATTAGGAAAATATCTTTGTGTATTTTTGATACATGACAAAAACTGTACTCATTGGAGCGGGTAATTTGGCTTTTCATTTCTATAAAAGGTTGACAAATTGTAACGAAGTAAAAGTGATACAATGGTACAGTAGATCCCTCCAAAAAATTGATTTTGCAAAAAAACAGACAGAGGTGATCGACCAATTCTCTCAAATCAAATCGGCCGATTTGTATCTGATCTGTGTTAGTGATGATGCTATTAGGAGTATGTGTAAAAAAATTAACACAACGAATTTGGTGGTCCACTGTGCTGGTGGTGTATCAATTGACCAACTCGAAGGCACACTNAAGAAAAGGGGTTTTTTATCCCTTACAAACTTTTTCAAAGGATCAAGANTTGAGTTTTGACCAACTTCCTTTTTGTATTGAAACAANTGATCCTAAAGATCAAATACTGCTAAGTAATTTGGCNAAAGCNATGGGAGGAATTCCCCATAAGATCAACAGCGAAACAAGAACGCAAATGCATATAATTGCTGTATTAATCAATAACTTTGGCAACCATCTTTTGCATCTGGGAAGTAAACTTTTAAAAGAGCATGATATCTCCTTTAAAATATTCCATCCGTTAATTGAAGAGACCTATCAAAAAGCATTGAAAAGTGGTCCCGAAAACACCCAAACTGGACCTGCAATCAGAGATGACCAAAAGACCATTGAAAAACACTTGGGGCTAATCTCAGATGAAAACATAAAAAAACTATACTTAAATTTAACCTCTTCAATTCAAAGAAATCATGAGAAATAAAAACTATAAAACCTTACTCAATAATATAAGAGCATTTGTCTTTGACGTTGATGGTGTAATGACCAATGGAAAAGTAATGATAACCTCCGAGGGAGAAATGTACAGAGAAATGGACACTAGAGACGGTTTTGCGTTAAAATACGCTTTATTGAAAGGTTTTAAAATTGGTATCATATCAGGCGGTACCAATGAGGGAGTCAGAAAAAGACTTGAATTGTTAGGGGTCAATAAGGTTTATCTGGGCATACATGAAAAAGATATTGCGTTTGATGATTTTGTGAGTACTTTCAATATTAACCCAGATCAAGTACTTTACATGGGTGATGATGTTCCTGATGTTCCTGTCATGGAAAAAGTTGGCGTATCCACTTGTCCCCAGGACGCCCTTCCTGATGTCAAAAGGGTTGTGGATTACGTATCCCACAAAAAGGGAGGCGATGGATGTGTTAGAGAGATTGTAGAACAAGTAATGAGGGTTCAAGACAAATGGGTGTTCTCAAAAGACTAAATAATAACCCCTAAATAACCTTAAATGATCCCACTCAATGGCTATCAAATCATATTGGCTTCTGGCTCTCCTAGAAGGAAAGCTTTTATGGAAAGTCTCAAAATTCCTTTTTGCCTCAAAACATTTTCTGTAGACGAAAGTTTTCCCCCTAAGCTCAGTGGAAGTGCAATTGCAGAGTTCATTGTCCACCAAAAAAACGCTCCATTTGTCGATATTATCCAGCCAAAACAAATAGTGATTACAGCAGATACAATAGTTTGGTTTGAAAATCAGTATTTAGGTAAACCCAAAGACAAATCAAACGCCCATCAAATGTTAAGATTTCTTTCAGGAAAATCTCATCATGTTATCACATCAGTAGGTTTTCTTACCTCCAAAAAATTTGAGATGATTACGGAGACTACCAAGGTCTATTTTAATCATTTAACCGATCGAGAAATCTATCGTTACATAGAGGAAGAATCACCCTTAGACAAAGCAGGTGCTTATGGAATTCAAGATTCGATTGGTGATTTGGCAATCAAACGGATTGAGGGAAGCTACACAAATGTAATTGGTCTACCACTTGCTCAAGTAAAAGAAAAAATATCATTTTTGGTTCAAGAAGAATAACTTACTAAAGTCAAAAATTGTATTTTGTAATTTCAAACCATCGGGTAATTCTTGAAATAATTTATTGGAAAAAAAATTCACTAACATTCAGCATGAAAGACCTTAATTACTTTTACTACTCAAAAAGTTTTAATTTCAAGTACGCAATCTTTTTTGTATTACTCTTACTTTGGGTGACTTCAATCAAAGCACAGACGTCTTCAGAGGTCTACAAAAAATTAAAAAAATTAAATTTTTTGGGATCTGTGCTTTATCTCGCTGCACATCCCGACGATGAGAACACCCGTGTGATTTCCTATTTTTCCAATCATGTATTGGCACGAACGGCTTACCTCTCAATGACCCGCGGAGATGGGGGGCAAAATCTCATAGGCGCTGAGCTGAGAGAGGCTTTGGGATTAATTCGAACTCAAGAATTATTATCCGCTAGAAAAATAGACGGGGGATCACAGTTTTTCACCATGGCTAATGATTTTGGCTATTCCAAAAACCCAACAGAAACCCTCACCATATGGGACAAAGATCAGGTGTTGGAACAGACCATAGATCGTATTCAAAAATTCAAACCCGATATAATCATCAACCGATTTAACAGCGGAAGTTCAGGTAGAACCCACGGCCACCATACTGCATCGGCCATGATCTCCGAGTGGGCTTTTGAAGCATTGCACAAAAATGAAAAAGCTTGGCAACCGAAAAGGGTTTTCCACAATACCTCGCGGTATTTTTATGGCAATAGGGAAAACTTTAAAAAAGCTAACAAGGAAGGGATGGTAGCCATAGACGTAGGAGGTTTTGATCCACTAACGGGAAAAACGAATTCAGAAATAGCAGCGCTAAGCAGGAGTCAACACAAATCACAGGGCTTTGGGAGTGCCGCTGCTCTTGGAGAGAGAATGGAATACTTAGAACTGGTAAAGGGCAAAAAACTCAGCACCAACAATCCGTTTGAAGGAATTGATACCAAATGGACTCGAATAAAAGGTGGATCGCCCATTGGAAAAGCCATTAATAAAATCATCGATGATTTCGACTTTTCTGCTCCATACAAGAGTGCTTTGCCATTACTTGAAGTCAAAGCCATGATTTTTCAATTGAATGATACCCATTGGAAAAAAGTCAAAATAAAGGAAATAAATAGCCTAATTGTTCAATGTTTGGGATTAAAACTTCAATTCAATGCACAAATGCCTTATGGTGTTGTGGGGGAAGATTTACAACTTAAATTAATTGCTAACAATCCCAGCCCACTGACCGTAGTCTTGAAAGGTATCGAATTTAAGGGTGAAGCTTATGATTTGAACTTTTCCCTCAAAACCAACCGATTGTTCAATAAAAGTTTTGATACAAAAACTTCTGGAGCGATCAGCAGCCCCTACTGGCTCACACAAAAGGGAACCCAGGGGATGTATATTACCGATAAAAAAGAATGGATTGGCAGGGCCGAACCCCCTCCCGCCTATAAGGCAAAGATCAGTTTAATGATAGAGGGAAGAGAGATATCCACCAATATCCCATTACAATACAGAAAAACAGACCCCGTCAGAGGTGAAGTGATTAATCTTTTTCAAATCCTTCCCGAAGCTAGTTTACAACTGGAATCCCAAGTCTACCTTTTTGCAATAGGTCAGTGTCAAAAAATAAAAGTGAGCCTCAAAAATTTGGGACCTTCGGTTGAGGGAGTTTTAAAACTAGAGGTTCCCAACGCATGGGAATTATCGCCCAAGTCCATCCCGATAGCCATAAAAGGCAAGGGAAATGAAGCTGATTTTTATTTCAATATCAGTGCACCACAGCAAACCAATGAAGGACTTGTAAGACCCATACTGCAAATCCAAAATAAAATACTCAACAGCACCATGCAAGAAATTGACTACGATCACATTCCAAAACAGTATCTAATCTTCCCTGCTGCTTCCAAGCTTATTGCATTGAACCTAAAGAAAGGAGTTAAACGAGTAGCCTACATTCAAGGAGCTGGAGACAATATTCCCGAAAGTTTGTCTTCTGTAGGGGTAGTGGTAGAAATATTGAAAGCCAAAAACATTAGCCTTGAAAAATTAAACTCTTTTGATGCGGTCATTGTGGGTATCAGAGCCTTTAATGTCAAGGAAGCATTGACTTACAAAAACAAAGTCCTTTGGGACTATGCCGAGGCAGGAGGAAACCTCCTAATCCAATACAATACCAACAGAAGGCTAAAAACCAATGAGTTAACGCCCTTGCGTTTAAACATTTCCCGAGATAGAGTGTCTAATGAAAAATCAGAAGTACAAATCATTGATCCAAAACACCCCATATTGAATCATCCCAATCCAATAACATCAAAAGATTTTGAAGGTTGGGTACAAGAAAGAGGTTTGTATTTTCCCAATCAGTGGGACGATCAATTTACCCCTCTATTGCAAATGAATGATCCCGGAGAGTCGCCCAAAAAAGGTGCTCTACTTGTCGCTCCCCATGGTAAAGGAAGAATAGTATATACCGGTTTGAGTTTCTTTCGCCAGCTTCCAGCAGGGGTACCAGGAGCATTTCGTCTATTTTTTAATCTCATTGCAAAACCATGAAAAAACAAATGCCTAAAATCTATTGGATACTGCTATTGACCCAACCGTTTTTTTGGGCATTTTTTTACTTGTTCATGAAAAATTTTAGTTGATGGAACTAATAGACTGGATCATACTCTCCTTTACATTGGTTTTCATTATTGTTTATGGCACTTGGAAAAACAATTCACACAAAAACATCAAGGACTACATACGCGGTGGGAACCAAGCCAATTGGTTTACCATTGGGCTTTCTGTTATGGCGACTCAAGCCAGCGCCATTACCTTTTTATCAACTCCCGGTCAAGCCTTTAATGACGGTATGGGGTTTGTCCAGTTTTATTTTGGCCTCCCCTTTGCCATGGTCATTATCTGTCTTTTTTTTCTACCCGTTTACTATAAGCTGAAAGTTTTTACCGCCTACGAATTTTTGGAAAAGCGTTTTGATCTCAAAACCCGAATCCTAACCGCTGTACTTTTTCTAATTCAAAGGGGACTAGCGGCGGGTATTACCATCTATGCCCCAGCCATAATACTGAGTGTGGTTCTGGGCTGGAATTTGAAAATACTTGTCGTAATAATAGGTTTACTGGTTGTTTTTTACACCTTGATCGGTGGGACTCAAGCCGTGAATGTGACCCAAAAACAACAGATGTTTATTATTTTCTCTGGTATGGTCACAGCATTTATTTTTATTGTTAGGGCGTTACCACAGGACCTAACATTTTCAAATGCCCTCCAATTGGCGGGAATGAATGAAAAACTCAATGTTCTAGATTTTAGTTTTGATCCCACCAACAGATATACTTTTTGGAGCGGGATTACTGGAGGTTTGTTTTTGGCACTTTCCTATTTTGGTACGGATCAAAGTCAGGTGCAACGATATCTATCTGGAAAATCTTTAGGCGAGAGTCAAAGAGGATTGATCTTGAATGGATTTTTAAAAATTCCAATGCAGTTTTTTATTCTACTTACAGGAGTTTTGGTTTTTGTCTTTTTCCAATATGAAAAAGCCCCTATACATTTCAACCCCTATGCTATTGAAAAAGTTAAAACAACACTAGGGAGAGATCAGTTTGAAGCCCTCGAGGTGGCCAATGACATCATCCATCAAGAAAAACAAAAACAGCTCCAACAGAGGGATTTTTTCTCTGACCCCATATCACAAGCCAAATATCTCCAACTGGAAGAGCAGTCACAAAGAAATCGCAAAGCGGCCAAAGAGATTATCGAGGTCAATCAACCAATGATTGAATCGAATGATAAAGATTATGTTTTTATCTATTTTATCCTTAACCATTTGCCTCAAGGCTTGATTGGACTGTTGCTGGCGGTCATCCTTTCTGCTGCTATGAGTTCATCCGCCTCAGAGATTAATGCACTATCAGCGATCTCAGTAGTTGATTTGTACAAACGTTTCAGAGTAACCAAAGACGAAAAACACTATGTCTCGGCCGGAAAGACCTTTACCCTTCTTTGGGGGGGCATTGCCATTGCATTTGCACTTGTTGGTAACCTGTTTGAAAACCTTATACAATTGGTCAATATCATCGGTTCTCTTTTCTATGGTACCATTTTAGGTATATTCATGATAGCCATCTTTTTTAAGTCTATTAAAGCCAATGCAGTATTTTTTGCCGCTATCATTACTGAGGCCATAGTATTGATTATCTATATTCAAGACGGAGTGAGTTTCCTTTGGCTTAATGTAATAGGTGCATTAATTATGATTCTGATGGCATATTTGATAAAGGTTGTTGTCAAAAATTAGATATAATTTAATTACTCAAATCCGCTATTGAGGAATTGTTCATAATTACATAATCCTTATTACCAGCTTTTTTTGCCAGTTCGTTAGACTTTTTGAAGGCAGTCAAGGCCGCTTTCTTATCTCTTAGTTTGGAAAGAATTAAAGCATATTGTCGGTACATCCAAAAGGCAGGTTGTTCACGCATTTTTATCGCCTTTTCAATCCAACCTTGGGCTTTGGCTAAATCCATATCTTCTTGCAAGAAATAAACTGCTGCTTGATAGTAATCTCCTGACTTAGGATCATCAAACAAGGTCTTTTTTATACTTTCCATGGCTTTTGTTTTAGTAGGAACCTCAAAGGGAATTGATACCAAAGTGTGTTCCCAGATCAAATTCAGCTTTGCACCTCCACTTTTCAGATCAGAAAAACTAATCGTAAAGGTCTCCACCATTGGTTCAAAATAAATCGATGGTACAGACAATGAAAGCACTACTTGATCCTCTTCCCAGTTTGTCGAGGCATCCCCCATATTGTTTTTCTTGTAAAAATAAACCTCCCACTGGTCGGCCGATGGTCGAGTGTACAGGCCATATTTTCCAGCAGCTAAAGATTGACCTGCAATATCTATTGGGTCTGAAAAAGATACCGTTGTATTCCTATTGGCACCTGTTCTCCAAATGTCTCCATATCGAACCAATCCACCTATTACTTTTCTTCCTCTTGCAGAGGGTCTAGAATAATCCACTTCAACTTTGGTTAAACCCACCTGCTGGGTAATTTCACTCCTTGGGCTAGGTTGGGGAGTTTTGACTTGTGCAAAAGCACCAATGTAAATAAAACTGATAATAAAAATGTAAATGATTCTCATGATTGATTTTTTTCAAATTTAAAAAACCTCGCTGAAAAAGTTATAAAAAGATATTTATATATTGTTTAATATTTTCTTTAAATCATTAAACATTTTGTACATTTGAATATAATTAAGTTATGAAATTATATTGCCTGCAAAAAACTCAGAACCTACCAATTAGTATGGATCATGCCTGGAAGTTTCTCAGCGATCCAAAAAACCTTAAGACCATCACCCCAGATTACATGGGCTTTGAAATATTGGGAGGAGACGATAGAATAATGTATGCTGGTCAGATTCTCAAGTATATTGTAACTCCAATTATGGGAATTCCTACCCAGTGGGTAACAGAAATTACCCACGTAAAGGAAGGGGAATATTTTGTCGATGAGCAAAGATTTGGCCCCTATGCACTATGGCATCACAAGCATTTTATCCGACCCATAGAAAATGGAGTCGAAATGGAAGATATTATTGATTATAAAATACCTTTTGGTTTATTGGGGCAAATGGTTCATCCTATCATCGTAAAGCCCAAACTGAAAGAAATTTTTGGATATCGCCAAAAAAAACTAGTTGAACTATTCGGAGAGTATAAAAATTAATATGAAAAAAAACATACTTATTTTAGGTGGAACTTCAGGAATTGGCTTGGCACTGGTAAAACAATTGGAGGCAGACAACCACCTAATCGTAGCCAGTCGATCCAATGAATCTTTGAGCGGCATGAACCTCACTCATATTCCTTTTGATGTAGAAACAGATTCATTAGACGTGTCTGAATTACCTTCCACGCTTGATGGATTAGTTTATTGTCCAGGTACTATCAATCTTAGACCATTCAAGGGATTGAAACCCGAGGTTTTTGAAAAAGATTTTTCAATAAATGTAATGGGAGCAGTTAAAGTATTGCAATCGGTATTGGGGCTACTCCAAAACAGTGAGACCCCAGCGAGTGTGGTTTTTTTCAGTACTGTAGCGGTAGGAACAGGTATGCCCTTCCACGCATCAGTAGCGACTGCAAAAGGAGCACTAGAGGGACTTTCTCGTTCCCTAGCAGCTGAGTTGTCCCCCAAAGTTCGGTTCAATGTAATTGCCCCTTCATTGGTGGACACCCCGCTGGCTGAAAAGTTTCTGAATAACGACACCAAAAAAGCCAATGCAGCAGCCAGGCATCCTTTAAAAAGGGTAGGAAGCCCAGAGGAAATTGCCGAAATGACAAAGTTTTTATTAAGTGACGATAGTAGTTGGATGACTGCACAAACCCTGACAATTGATGGAGGGATAGGGAGCATAAAAAGTTAAGTGCCTTGGAAAAGTTGACCATTTTTTGGTTTCGAAGAGATCTGAGAACCCATGACAATAAAGGACTTTATGAAGCACTTACAGGATCAAATAGGGTGATTCCCATATTTATCTATGATACAGATATTACTGATAAACTAGAAAAGGAGGATCCCAGATTGACATTCATTGAAAACGCCTTGGGTGGCATCAATAACGCTATGAAGAGGAACAGATGCACGATTGGAATTTATCGGGGCACTCCCAAGGCTATTTTTAAAAAACTCATACGCGAGTTTCCCATCGAAAATGTAATAGCAAACCACGATTATGAACCCTATGCCCTTAAAAGGGATGAGGAGATTCGAAACCTACTTAAAGAAGAAGGTATACACTTTACGACCTTCAAGGATCAAGTTGTTTTTGAGAAAAA
>PAAD01000051.1 GCA_002698745.1 Flavobacteriaceae bacterium | reverse complement strand
GTGGGTTCAACAGTTAGGTAGTAGGTAATAAAAGCAATAAAAAACACCAACCAACCTGTTAAGGTATTTTTTTTGGTAAAATTCATAGATTTCGTAAAGTTCACTAAAGTACAATATCTGTTAAAACTTAACGTAAGAATTTTTTAAACTATTGGCGCAACAAAAACTTTGTACTATTTTTGACAACCATTTTAGTTTGCAATTAGATAAATTTATGCTAATGCTTTTATAAGACGCCTATTATATTGGCCTATGGTGTAACTGGCAACACGTCTGATTTTGGTTCAGAAGAGTCTAGGTTCGAGCCCTAGTAGGCCAACAAAAACCCACTATAATTTTAGTGGGTTTTTTAGTTTTTCTTAATTGCGGCAGCTAAAGCTGCAATAAAATGTTTAAAATTGAAAAAGATTATTAAAACAACATTTCATAAAATCACTGATTTGAAAACTTGTTTTTTGTTTATTTCAAGATTTTTATGACACAAGAGACAAGTTTTTAAAGCGCAACGTCTCAAATTAAATTTTGGGACGACTGATTCAAAAACATAAAATCCAATTTTATTGCTATATTTGCACCGTTTAACGGGATGAGGTAGGGGACTAAGTCCTCTTTTTTTATTTTATGGATTTTAATAAGCGCGTACACGAATTACTAAATCAAGCCTTGACTGAGCAGCACAACTTGTTTTTGGTGGACCTAAGTATCGACTCAGCTTCACATATACGTGTTGTACTTGATGGCGATGCTGGGGTAACTCTTGAGCAGTGCATGCAAGTTAGCCGTCATATTGAACATAATTTTGATAGAGAAGAGCATGATTTTTCACTTGAAGTAGGATCTGCAGGCGCTTCTGCGCCGCTTATACAACCACGTCAATACAAAAAACATAAGGGTCGTATTTTAAAAATCATCACAAATAGCAATGAAGAGCTAAAAGGAACACTAACTGCCTCAGACAACCAAATGATTGCTCTACAGTGGAAATCACGTGAACCTAAGCCCATTGGTAAAGGTAAACATACTGTAATAAAAAACGTCAAATTGTGCTATGACGAAATAAAAAAAGCAATTGTTCAAATTCAATTTAACAAGTAATATGGAAAATCTCGCCCTTATAGAATCGTTCTCAGAGTTTAAAGACGAAAAATTTATCGACAGAGTAACATTAATGTCAATACTAGAAGAGGTGTTTAGAAATACCTTGAAGAAAAAATACGGAACAGATGACAACTTTGATATTATTATCAATCCAGACAAAGGAGATTTGGAAATATGGCGTAATCGTATTGTTGTGGAAAATGGCGAAGTAGAAGATCCCAATGAGGAAATCGAACTTTCAGAGGCACAAAAAATTGAGCCTGATTTTGAAGTGGGTGAAGATGTTTCTGAAGAAGTAAAACTAGCTGATCTGGGAAGGCGCTCAGTCTTGGCACTACGCCAAAATTTGGTTGCACGTATCCACGAACACGACAACACCATTATTTACAAACAATTTATTGATCTTGTTGGTGAAATCTACACAGCAGAAGTTCATCACATTCGCAACCGTGTAGTTATTTTACTTGACGATGAAGGAAATGAAATTATTTTACCTAAGGACCGACAAATTCCATCAGATTATTACAGAAAGGGAGATAATGTTCGTGGTATTATTGAAAGCGTGGAGCTTAAAGGAACCAAACCCAATATAATTATGTCGCGCACTGCACCGGGGTTCTTGGAGAAATTATTCGAACAAGAAATACCCGAGGTTTTTGATGGGTTGATTACCATTAAAAAGGCTGTTCGTGTCCCTGGAGAAAAAGCAAAAGTAGCTGTTGACTCTTATGATGACCGTATTGATCCGGTTGGGGCTTGTGTTGGAATGAAAGGTTCTCGTATTCATGGCATTGTACGTGAATTGGGAAACGAAAATATAGATGTGATCAACTACACCAACAACACCCAACTTCTTATTACAAGAGCTTTGAGTCCAGCTAAAGTTACTTCGGTTAAAATTGATGAAGAGACAAAACGTGTCGAGGTCATGATGGATCCAAGCGAAGTATCTAAAGCCATTGGCCGTGGAGGATTTAATATACGCCTTGCTGGACAGCTTACGGGCTATGAAATTGATGTGTATCGTGAGGGAATGGAAGAAGACGTTGAGTTAACTGAGTTTTCTGATGAAATTGAAGCTTGGATTATAGCTGAATTCAAAAAAGCAGGATTAGACACTGCTAAAAGTGTATTAGAGGAGGATATCGAAGATTTGATAAAACGTACCGATTTGGAAGAAGAAACCATCTCAGATGTTCGTAAAATATTAAGCGCAGAATTCTCGAACGAATAACTAAACCCGACAATTTTTTATTTTTGATTGCGCAAAAGATTATATGGCAGATTTAAAAACAGTACGAATTAATAAAGTGCTTCGCGAGCTAAACATTTCGTTGGACCGCGCAGTGGAACACCTATCCGAAAAAGGATTTTTGGTGGAAGCGCGCCCCACAGCCAAAATCTCACTAGAGGAGTATGAACTCCTTTTAGATGCATTCCAAACGGATCGCTCCAAAAAAGAAGCTTCGCATGAAGTTTTTGAAGAGAAACGTAAAGAAAAAGAAGCCATTCGTGAACAGGCGCAAAAAGAAGAAGCTTTAGACCCTGAACTTTCTAAGCCAACAAATTTAATCAAAGCGCAAGTAAATTTGAGCGGCTTAAAGCCTATAGGTAAAATTGACTTAGATCCTAAACCAAAAATTGCTGCATTACCAAAAGCATCAAAAACAGAACTTAGGGTAGTAGAATCTAAAAAAGCAGCTGCACCAGAAGATGCTGCAGCATCTGAAGTTGTCACTGAAACAGAAACCCCTGTCAAAGTGACAACCCCTGATAAGGATGAAAAAGCTGAAGAAATAGCTACTGAAAATTTGGGTAAAATTGAAACCCAATACAAAAAACTAAGTGGATTAAAATCTGCTGGGGATAATATTGATTTATCAAAATTCGAAAAATCAGCTCCGAAAAATCCATCTGACAGCGACATAAATAAACGACGTAGAAAACGTATTACAAAAGACACAGGTCCAACAAGCCGTAAGCCGAACAACAATCGTGGCAATAAACAACAACGCCCAGCGTTAACAAAAGAAGAGCCTACAGAAGAAGAAATCCAAAAACAAATCCGAGAAACCCTTGAAAAACTGCAAGGGAAGACATCCAAGTCTAAGGGAGCAAAGTATCGTCGTGAAAAGAGAGACTCTCACCGTCAAAAATCGGAGGAAGTAGAAGCATTGCAAGAAGCTGAAAGCAAAACCCTTAAGGTTACCGAATTTGTAACTGTTGGAGAAGTGGCAACTATGATGGATATTAGTTCCACACAAATAATTTCAGCTTGTATGTCGCTAGGTATCATGGTTACCATGAATCAGCGCTTGGACGCCGAAACTCTTTCAGTTGTTGCTGAAGAATTTGGGTTTGATGTTGAATTTGTAACTGCTGATATTGAAGAATCAATTGAGATAGTCGAAGACAAACCCGAAGACCTAAAACACCGCGCACCTATAGTGACAGTAATGGGGCACGTTGATCACGGAAAAACATCGCTTTTAGATTACGTACGAAGTGCTAACGTAATTCAGGGAGAATCTGGCGGAATCACGCAGCACATTGGTGCTTACAGCGTAAAAGTAAAAAATAGACAAACCATTACTTTTTTAGATACGCCTGGCCACGAGGCCTTTACCGCAATGCGCGCACGTGGAACACAGGTAACCGATTTGGTTATTATTGTGGTCGCTTCAGATGACGATATAAAGCCACAAACCAAAGAGGCCATAAGCCACGCACAAGCAGCTTCGGTGCCTATTGTATTCGCTATTAATAAAATGGACTTACCAACAGCTAATCCTGAGAAAATTAAGGAAAGTTTAGCTGGAATGAATTTATTAGTCGAAGACTGGGGCGGAAAAATTCAATCTCAAGATATCTCTGCCAAGACAGGTCAAGGAGTTGAGGAGCTTTTAGAAAAAGTATTATTGGAGGCAGAGCTTTTAGAGTTAAAAGCAAACCCAGACAAGGCTGCTCAAGGGACTGTAGTTGAAGCATTTTTGGACAAGGGAAGAGGTTATGTATCAACCATTTTGGTACAATCTGGAACACTTACTGTCGGAGATTATATTTTAGCTGGACGCCACAGCGGTAAAGTAAAAGCAATGCACAACGAACATGGCGAGGAACTTGAATCAGCTGGGCCATCTACACCCGTTTCCATTTTAGGACTTGATGGTGCACCACAAGCTGGTGATCGCTTTAATATTTATGGTGACGAGAGAGAAGCCAAACAAATTGCCGTTAAACGCACCCAATTAGTACGTGAACAATCTGTAAGAACACAGCGTCATATCACATTGGATGAAATTGGAAGAAGGATTGCATTGGGTGACTTTAAAGAATTAAACATTATACTGAAAGGTGATGTTGATGGTTCTGTTGAAGCTTTAACAGATTCGTTTCAAAAACTTTCTAACGAACAAATTCAAGTTAATATTATCCATAAAGGGGTTGGTGCCATAACTGAATCAGATGTATTATTGGCCTCAGCTTCCGATGCGATTATTATCGGTTTTAATGTTCGCCCCATGGGTACTGCACGTCAATTGGCCGAAAAAGAGGAAATTGATATTCGAAATTACTCTATAATTTATGATGCAATCAATGATCTTAAAAATGCTATGGAAGGAATGCTTTCGCCTGAATTTAAGGAAGAAATTAGGGGTAATGCTGAAATCAGAGAAACCTTTAAAATTTCGAAGGTTGGAACCATTGCTGGTTGTATGGTCACAGACGGTAAAATTATACGTAACTCAGGTATTCGTATTATTCGCGAAGGAGTTGTTATTCATACAGGTGAATTGGAATCTCTAAAGCGCTTCAAAGACGATGTTAAAGAGGTTACTAAAGGTTATGATTGTGGTCTTCAAATTAAAGGATACAATGATATTAAAGAAGGGGATATTGCTGAATGTTATGAACAAGTAGCTATCAAAAAAACTCTTAAATAAGTTAAGGCTTTAATACAAAAGCTGATCGAAATCTTCGTTTTACTTTTTCCAATTCTGCCAAGGCTTCTCGCTCTGTGGTAAAATTACCAGTTCTTATTTTGTAGTTTGGTGTTTCAAAAATCAGCTGGACAGTCATTTCTGGGAACAAGTTTTTAAATCGCTCTAATTCCGCTGTGGTTGTTTCAAAATTTCCGTAGAAAACCTGTATTGTATATTGCCTTTTAGCCGAATTCAAACGATCTAGGGCTATTTTTTTTTCGAGCAAGCTATCAAGTTTTTTGGGAGTACTTAACTGTGCTTGCGCTTGCTGTCCCATCGTGTAGGAGCAGCTTATCAAAACACAAAAAATAAAACAGATTTTATTTGGGCACATGTTATATTGCTTAAATAGCAAAAATACACCATTATTTAAATTAATTTTTGTTAAAAACATGCTAAACATTATTTTTATATACCACTGAAAATCAGAGATATAGTACATTATTTAGACAGAATATAAATTAAAATTTTGATAGCTATCTAGTTTTTAAAATGGGGGCTGTGTCGTAATTTTGCTATCAGATTAACAAATGTTTGAATTAATCAACAATTAACCTCTTATGCTCAAGGACAGCTTACAAGCTCACCTTCCATTAGTGCTCCTATCTCTCTGCTTCAGCTTAGCTGTAAATGCCCAAGAGCCTGATATCCAAAAAGGAAAATCCTTATTTAACGCTAATTGTGCTGCCTGTCACAAACTAAAGAAACGCGCTGTGGGACCTGCTCTAGCTGGTGTATCTGCCAAGTATGATAAAGAATGGCTTTACACTTGGATCAAGAATTCGACTGCTATGGTAAAGTCTGGTGATGCACAAGCTGTTGCAATCTATGAGGAGTACAATGGTTCTGTTATGACTTCATTTCCACAACTTTCTAATGTGGACATTGACAATATTTTAGCTTACACCGACTACACACCACCACCACCAACCGCAATAGCCATGACTAATGTGCCCTCTAATGATTCGGGGGGTAGTAGTTTTACCAACGATTTGATTTTATTGGTACTGATGTTGGTTTTGGCTGCTTTGGTAACCATGTTGTTTTTGGTTAATAAAACACTAAATAAAATTGCAGCGGCTAATGGTGTAGAAATTATAAAGAAAGAAAAAAGAAATCGCACTCCACTATGGAAAGCCTATGTGCAAAACTCATTTTTGGTATTTGTCTCAGTTATATTTTTATTACTTTCTAGTGCGTATGTTGGATATAGTTATTTGATGCAAGTAGGTATCGACCAAGGCTATATGCCCATACAGCCGATTCATTATTCTCACAAAATTCACTCTGGCGATAATCAAATTGAGTGTAAATATTGCCACTCTTCTGCACGCGTATCAAAGCATTCTGGTATACCTTCACTAAACGTATGCATGAATTGTCATATGAATATTGCAGAATACAATGGTGACGAAGATTTAGAAAAAGGATATACTAAAGATTTTTACACTAATGAAATCAAAAAGCTTTATAAGGCTGTTGGTTGGGACGAGTCAACACAAAGTTATACTGGTGAAACACAACCTGTCAAGTGGGTTCGTATCCATAACTTGCCTGACTTTGTGTATTTCAACCACGCACAACACGTTTCTGTTGCTGGTATCGATTGCCAAAAATGCCACGGTCCAGTTGAAGAAATGGAAATCATGTATCAGCACTCGTCGCTCACGATGGGGTGGTGTATCAATTGTCACCGTGAAACAAATGTGAATGTAAAAGACAATGGTTATTATACCAAGATTCACGAAGAATTGTCAAAAAAATACGGAGTAGATAAACTAACCGCTGCCCAAATGGGTGGATTGGAATGTGGAAAGTGTCACTATTAAGAATTAATATGCCTGATCAAAAAAAATACTGGAAAAGCGAAGTAGAGTTGAACGATCAGTCAACTTTGGCAGAGGAATTGGCTCAAAAAGAGTTTATTCAAAAACTCCCGAAGGATCTTTTGGGCAATAGTGAATTACCAGAAAGCGAAACTTCTCGCCGCGATTTTCTAAAATATATGGGCTTTAGTACTGCTGCAGCTACATTAGCTGCATGTGAGGGCCCCATCAATACTTCTATNCCTTATGTAGTACAGCCAGAGCAAATNATNCCAGGTGTTGCAAATTATTACGCTACAACTATGATTGATGGTTTTGACACAGCNAGTATTCTTGTAAAAACACGTGAGGGGCGGCCAATAAAAATNGAAAATAANANAGATGCTCCAGTCAATAACTNTGNTAATGCACGGGTGCAAGCATCAGTATTNTCGCTTTATGACANCATGCGTTTGCAAGGGCCCATGCAAGCAGGCTTTGATGTGAGTTGGGATACACTTGAGGCCAATTTTGCACAGCANCTNATGAAGTTAGCTNAAAAGGGTGAACAAGTTGCGTTAATTACACCTTCATTAGCCAGCCCTACAACAAATCAAATCGTTAAAGATTTTCAAGCCAAGTTTACTAATGTAAACCACCATATTTATGATGCGATTTCTGAAACTGCTGCACTAAACGCTTTTCAAAAAGCATATGGCAAACGTGCGCTGCCTAGCTACGACTTTAGCAAGGCGAGTTGTATTGTTTCAGTTGATGCTGACTTCCTTGGAGACTGGCAAGGCGGGGGATATGATACTGGATACGCTAAAACTCGTGTGCCCAAGGGGAAAAAAGGCAATGCAAAAATGTCCAAGCACTATCAGTTTGAGTCTAATATGACCTTGTCTGGTGCCAATGCTGATTTGCGCATACCCACTACTGCAACCGAACAACAATTTGTATTGGCAGCACTTTACGGCGCATTGACTAATAAGTCTTATCCGACTTCGCTATCAAAAGCACTAAAAGCAAAAGTATCTGAGATTGCAGCTGCATTAAAATTTGCAGGCAAAGGAGCTGTGGTGGTTACCGGCTTACAAAACGAAGATGCTCAACGCGCTGCATTGGCAATCAACGAATTATTAGGATCTGATGTAATGGACGTAACACAGAATACGTCACTTCGTCAAGGAGATGCAAGTCAAATAAATCAGTTGGTAAGCGATCTTAACAGCGGAAAAGTAAAAGGTGTGATTATAGCAGGTGTTAATCCTGCATATACGCTACCCAATGCCGATGCTTTTATTGCCGGGCTCAAGAAAGCAGATTTATCCTTGAGCTTTAGCATGAAAAATGATGAGACAGCAAAGCACTGTCAATGGGTAGCTGCGTCACCTCATTATTTGGAATCGTGGGGCGATGTGGAAATGAAAATGGGTCACTATGCATTGATGCAGCCCACCATTCGTCCACTATTTGACACTAAACAATTTCAAGATGTATTTCTCAAATTAACTGGCAGTTCACAAAGTTATGATGAGGCTATCAGGGCGTACTGGAATGCTAATATTCTTGAAGGCGTATCTTTTAATGAAGCCCTTCACGACGGATTTTATAAAACTTCTGACACCAATCGCCTAAGCTACCGTGACAATGTGGCTGCATTAATGCAACGCCTTGTTCGAGCCAAATCCAAAGCAGGACTTGAACTGCACCTGTATACTAAAACAGGAATTGGAGATGGTCAACAGGCTAACAACCCCTGGCTACAAGAATTTCCAGACCCTATTTCTCGTGTTACTTGGGATAACTATTTAACAGTTTCAAAAGCCGATGCAGAAGTATTAGGATTAAAAAACGTTAGCCAGGCAGATGGTGCGCTTGACGGTAGTATTGCTGAAATTAAACTCAACAATATTGTTTTAAAAGCACCTGTGCTTATCCAACCTGGACAAGCAGTGGGTACTGTAGGATTAGCGCTGGGTTATGGAAAAACAGCAGCAATGAAATCTGAGATGCAAGTTGGTACCAACGCATATCCACTATATCAGAACTTCAATCCGGTACAAGTCGTAAACGTGACGTCTACTGGTGACATGCATGAATTTGCCTGTACTCAGTTGCAAAATACACTTATGGGTAGGGGTGAGATTGTTCGCGAAACTAGCCTTGAAATTTTCAATACCAAAGACGTAAAATATTGGAATCCGATGACACAAGTGTCTCGTGACCATGAGGAAATTGACGTAACCTCTCCTGAAGCAGATATGTGGCAAGCCTTCGACCGTTCCATCGGCCACCACTTTAATTTATCTATTGACTTAAATTCTTGTACAGGTTGTGGTGCTTGTGTGATCGCCTGTCATGCTGAAAACAACGTTCCTGTTGTTGGAAAGCAAGAAATCCGAAAGTCACGTGATATGCACTGGTTGCGTATTGACCGCTACTATTCTTCACAAGATACATTTGAAGGAGATTTAGAGACGGTAGAAAACATTAGTGGGTTGGGAGATTCCCTGTCTACCTTTAACAAAATGGAAGATCCCTCAGCCAATCCGCAAGTAACTTTCCAGCCGGTCATGTGTCAACACTGTAATCACGCACCTTGTGAAACCGTTTGTCCAGTAGCTGCAAGTTCTCATGGACGACAAGGCCAAAACCACATGACATATAATAGATGTGTGGGGACTCGTTATTGTGCAAATAATTGCCCTTACAAAGTACGTAGATTCAACTGGTTCTTATATAATAAGAATGACGAGTTTGATTACCACATGAACGATGACCTAGGACGTATGGTACTAAATCCAGACGTAGTGGTTCGTTCAAGGGGGGTAATGGAAAAATGTTCAATGTGTATTCAAATGACCCAAAAAACTATATTAGATGCAAAACTTGAGGGACGTGAAGTTAAAGATAGTGATTGGCAATGTGCTTGCTCTAATGCATGTGGATCAGGCGCAATGGTATTTGGAGATATTAACGATAAAGAGAGTGAAATTTCGAAGTTAAAAAGTGATAAGCGGATGTATCATTTGTTAGAAAGCATTGGTACGGAGCCCAATGTAATTTATCAAACAAAAGTTCGAAACACCTAAGGAACAATTTATGGCTAGTCACTACGAAGCACCTATTAGAAAGCCCCTAGTAACAGGGGAAAAGTCGTACCATGATGTAACGGTTGACATTGCAGCGCCCGTGGAAAATCCACCCAACAAGCAGTGGTTTATCGCTTTTGCTATTGCACTCCTTGCCTTTCTATGGGGATTGGGTTGTATCATCTATACCGTTTCTACTGGAATTGGCGTTTGGGGATTAAACAAGACCGTAGGTTGGGCTTGGGATATTACCAACTTTGTATGGTGGGTAG
>PAAD01000050.1 GCA_002698745.1 Flavobacteriaceae bacterium | reverse complement strand
GCAATCTGAACGCTATAGCACCGCTTGGCAATCTGTGATTTCAGAATCGCAACTCAACAGTCTTTATACTTCTTTCAACTTTTCCATGGTGGGTGCTTCTGGTGCCTTGTATGGGGTTTTGGTCGCTTTTGCATTTTTGTTCCCTAACTCAGAATTGATGTTGTTGTTCTTTCCAGTTCCCATAAAAGCAAAGTATTTTGTCCCAGGCGTTGTGCTGCTGGATACCATTTCTGCACTCACTGGTAGGTCCTTTTTCAGTCCGAGCAATACAGCCTTTATCGCCCACATTGGTGGTGCAATTACAGGCTTTTTAGTTATGTGGTATTGGAAACGAAATCAATTTAACCAGAAACGTTGGAACTAATGGAATTTTGGCATGATATAAAGTTGCGCTTTGCTAGGTTAAACACCTTAGAAAAAATAATTGCTATTAACGCGGTGTTTTTTGTATTGCCCTTTATTTTAACAACTTTTCTTTATTTATTCAAAATATCAATTTCAGGATGGTTTGACTATGTTGAGCTTTCAGCAAACATTGGAACAGCCATATTCCGTCCTTGGACCATACTTACCTATGGCTTTTTTCACGCTTCAATTAGTCATTTTTTTTGGAACATGATATTGCTTTATATTTCAGGACGTCTAATGCTCAACCTATTTAAAGAAAAGCTCTTACTCAAAACTTTTTTTGTTGGCATAATTGCAGGTGGGCTTGCCTATTTGATTTCTTACAACGTATTTCCTGTTTTCAGTTCGGTTGAGGGAACCCTTATTGGTAGCTCAGCAGGAGTAATGGCCGTATTGATTTTTATGGCTTCTTATATGCCCAATTCACCAGTTCGCGTATTTGTATTTTCTATTCCGCTTAAGTACATCGCTTTGGCGTTTATATTTATTGACTTGGTGCAAATACCAACCTCAAACGCTGGCGGTCACATTGCCCACTTAGGTGGTGCACTTTGGGGATATGTATATCAAAGGCAATTTCTCCAAGGCAATGATATCGGGGCTTGGTTTATAAATTCTTATGAAGCTTTAATAAGGGCTATGAAAACCAAGCCCAAATCAAATCGTTCCAAAAGGCGTACAAAAGCGACTGCCTCCAGTGCTGTTGATGCTGTTGATCAAAAGAAAATAGATGACATATTAGATAAGATTGCATCTTCTGGTTATGAGAGTTTGACTAAAGCCGAGAAGGAGTACTTGTTCCGTGCAGGAAAACAGTGATTAGCAAGTGAAAAACGAAAAAACACAACCACCATAGCTACGGGAATAGCTATAATGTGCGATGTTTGACAAGTCGATTTGTTCGGCGTGTTCCACGATTAAAAGTCCATCATGCGATAATATGTTTTTTTCAAAAATGATGTTAATCATGATTTTGTAGGTTGTCAGTTCAAAAACATAGGGTGGATCGGCAAAAATAAATTCATAGCTATTATTATTTTGTTTTAAAAATAACAAGACATTCATTTTAACTACTGTAATAGGCAGTGAAAGAGCTGTTGCAGTTTGGGAAATAAAGCGAATACAGTCAGGATGTTGATCCACGGCGGTGGTGCTAGAAACACCTCTTGAGCAAAACTCATAGCTGATGCTTCCCGTTCCTGAAAACAAGTCTAGTACGGTACAATTTTCAAAATTATATTGATGCACAAGGATGTTAAATAGAGCTTCTTTCGATCTGTCTGTTGTAGGTCGGACAGGTAGTTTCTTTGGGGGAATAATACGCTTTCCTTTTAAAGTACCAGATATAATTCGCATTAAAACAGGTTTAGTAAACAAAAATCTTGGTGGGAGCTGATACGTGGTATCACGTGTTCCAAATCGTTTTCAACAATAAGCGGATTGATGCTTCTTACAAATTCGTGTAGGACTTTATAGATTTCATCATCGACCGCAATATCTCCCGCTATAAAAAGCGGTACTTCATTGGGGCTAATGTTTTTTTCTTTTGCTGTGAGTAACACATAATATATCACGTCTTTTTCTTTTGAAGCTTCAAAGCAATTGTAGAATTGCAATTTTTTGTCTCGCAGCAATGTGATGTGCAAGTGCTCTTGTTCTTTGTATAAACTCCAAACCAAGGTGCCATCGGCAGCCCTGTAACGGGACAAGGCGCTAAGCCATACGCTCACTGCATGGAAATATCTAAAAGCCCCAAAAGCATCAAGCAACATGTTATTTACATTGACAAAAGGTGCATATACACAAATCCAATCAGAGCTGGGCTGAACATCATAGGTGATGAAGTCGTTGGGTTTTACATCTATGTCTTTTTCCACATATTCGTGAAGGGCAGCTTCCTCAAACAGTGATTTGGGTACCAGTGTTGCTAAATTGTTTTCAACGCTACAACGCACTTCATTATAGCTCTGCTCAAGCATACCTTGTGTTTTGAGTGCTGCACGTATATGTTCGTGTAGGTTTTCTACAGGAACATAAGAATCAAAAACTTCTCTGTAGATTTTAGAAGCCTTATTTATTTTTTGGTCGTGGGTAAAAAAAGAAAATCCATTCACGTGCACGTGAATGGACAGCCTTAAGTCACTTTCCTTATTTTTAGTCTTGTATTCTGGCATCGTAAATTGTAGGCCAGTTTCCGTTGGTGCTTACTTCAGTCAAAGAACCTAATACAATGTCAGGTCCGTTTACTCCATCTACGGAAATGGTAGCTTTTTCTTGTTCTAGTAAATACGAATCTTGGTCGTGAAGTACCAAGTCTTTTGAAACACTCACTTCAAATACGGCTACAGGATAATTATTTTTTTCGATGACATCAGCCTTCATTACAAAGCTGGTATCAATTCCTTTAACTGGGACTTTCATCATGGTTATGTAATGGTCAGATTGACCAAATAAGGAGTCTTTGACAGAAACATAGCCCAAAGTGTCTACAATTTGTACTTCTCGCAGCATATCGATGCGATAGATACGATCGTACTCTAAATAACTGGAATCTCTTTTTTCAACAATAACGTACTCGGCAGTGTCTATAAATTTTACTAGGCTCTTAAAGTCTTGTGCGTAATAACCTTTAACAGATTTATGTGCCACTTGAGCTTTACCAATATCTTTCAGATTAGAAATAACGTCTGCATAACGAGTTACTTTAACATTATTGAATAGAATGGGATCATATATGGAATAGAATAACTTGTAAGCAAAAAACAAGATAAAAATCCATAAAACAGGTAGTAAGATTTTTTTCATTATGGCTAATAAAATTAATAGAATTCAAATCTACAATTTTTTTTAATCTATATACCCTTCAATAAAACATTACTAAATTTAGCCAATGGATTCAAATGCATTAACCAAGACACTTTTTGACGCATTTCCTTTTGAACCTACGGGTGCACAAGAACAAGCACTGCACGCAATGGCGTCTTTTTTTGATGATGAATCAGGTGATGGGGTGTTTATCCTTAAGGGATATGCCGGAACGGGAAAGACCACACTTATTGGCGCATTGGTGAAATCCATTACCAAGTTGCGCTATAAAACAGTGCTTATGGCGCCCACAGGACGGGCCGCAAAAGTCATGGCAGCATATGCCAATCGCGCTGCCTGTACCATTCATAAACGCATTTATTACACTCAACAAGAACGACAAGGCAACCTTAAATTCAAATTACAAAAAAACAAATTTAAGCGCACCCTTTTCTTGGTTGATGAGGCTTCTATGATCGCCAACCAACAGCAACAAAATAAACTCTTTGAAAATGGCTCGCTGCTCCAAGATTTGATTGAGTATGTAAACTCAGGCGAAGACTGTAAGCTGATGTTTGTGGGCGATACCGCTCAATTGCCACCAGTCCATACTTCGCTTAGCCCGGCATTGGATGCGAACGTATTGTCAATAAATTACAACTTAGTACCACATGAGGTTGAGCTGGACCAGGTGGTGCGCCAAGGAAAAGACTCCGGTATATTGTTCAACGCCACAAGGATCAGACAGCAATTACTCAACAACCAAACGGAGCGTTTTCAGTTTATTTTGGCTAAATATCCAGATATCATCAGGCTTCAAGACGGCTACGAAATTCAAGATGCCCTAGAGACTTCTTTTAGAGAGGTGGGACCAGAAGAAACCGCTTGCATTGTGCGTTCAAACAAGCGCGCTAATGGGTATAACCAACAAATAAGAGCCCAAATTTTAGGGAAAGAACCCGACTTGGCTACAGGTGATTTATTGATGGTGGTTAAGAATAATTACCACTGGCTGGCACCTACTTCTGGTCCTGGATTTATTGCCAATGGCGACACGGTAGAGGTACTCAAGATTAAGTCCATCAAGGAACTCTATGATTTTAGATTTGCCGAGGTAAATGTTCGTATGCTGGACTACCCAGAAGAAGAACCTTTTGACACCGTCTTTTTGCTCAATACGATCGCATCAGAAACACACGCCCTTTCTTTTGAAGAAAACACAAAGCTCTATCAAGCGGTTAGGGAAGACTATGCCCATTTGCCACAGTATAAACAGTATTTAAATGTCAAAAAGAATCCCTTTTTTAATGCGCTGCAGGTTAAACATGCCTATGCCTTTACCTGCCATAAGGCACAAGGGGGGCAGTGGAAACGGGTGTTGGTGGAGAAACCCTATATGCCTGACGGCCTAGACCCCGGCTTTTTTAGATGGCTCTATACCGCTGTTACTCGTGCCTCTGAACAATTGTTCTTGGTGGGATTTGACGATTCCTTCTTTGATACGGATTGATTTGATTACTTTTGTACCATGCGCATAATAGCTGTTATTCCCGCTCGATACGAAGCACAACGTTTTCCAGGAAAGCTTATGGCTGATTTGGCTGGCAAGACTGTATTGCAACGCACTTATGAAGCTGTCAAACGGACCAAACTTTTTGATGAAGTTTGGGTGGCTACCGATTCAGACGTCATCGCAACGCACATCAGGACCATGGGCGGGCAAGTATTTCGTAGTCAGTTGGTACACGATTGTGGTAGCAATCGTGTGGCAGAGTGTGCCGAACAGTTGGACGCTGACGTAATTATTAATGTGCAAGGCGATGAGCCATTTATATCTGAACAAGCACTGTCGAATTTAATCAATGCCTTTAATCAGGACAGTGAAGGTATTATTGACTTGGCCTCGTTGATGATTCCTATTGACAACAAAGAAGATATTGAAAACCCAAATGTGGTTAAAGTAGTATCGGATAATCAGGGTAGGGCACTCTATTTTTCCCGTGCCGCCATACCGTTTATGCGTGTTCCAGGACAGGCCTTTCGTCATGTAGGAATTTACGCTTTTCGTAAGGCAGCACTATTGGATTTTTACGCCCAAGCGCCAACACCATTAGAGTATTCAGAAAAAATTGAAGCTATACGTTATCTTGAAATGGGCAAAGTGATGCAAATGCTAAAAACAGATTTTGTGAGTGTGAGTATCGATACCCCCGAGGATTTGGTAAAGGCTACTGCCTTACTATGCTAAAACCATATTGTGATATACGTTTTGAACGTCTTCGTCATCCTCAAGTTTTTCAAGTAGTTTTTCCACTTTTCCAACAGCCTCAAATGAGAGCGTAGTAGTAGTGGTGGGAATACGCTCAAAAGCCGAGGACAAGATTTGAATGTTACGATTCTCCAATTCTTTTTGGATGGCACCAAAGCTTTCAAAAGGCGCATAGAGCAATATGCCATCTTCATCTATAAAGACTTCATCTACGCCAAAGTCAATAAATTCCAGCTCCAGTTGCTCGGCATCTAGCCCTTCATTAGGAATACGGAAGTTGCAGGTATGATCAAACATAAATTCCACTGAACCCGACGTACCTAGGTTGCCGTTACATTTGCTAAAGTAGCTACGGACGTTAGCCACCGTACGGTTGTTGTTGTCTGTAGCGGTTTCTACTAGTATGGCAACTCCGTGTGGTGCATAGCCCTCAAATAGTATTTCTTTGTAATTATCGCTGTTTTTATCGGTGGCACGCTTAATGGCACGTTCAATATTGTCCTTGGGCATATTGACTGCTTTGGCATTTTGAATTATTGCACGCAAGTGCGAATTGCTATCTGGATTTGGGCCGCCATCCTTTACTGCCATCACAATATCTTTGCTAAGGCGTGTAAAGGTTTTAGCCATGGCTGACCAGCGCTTCATTTTTCGTGCTTTTCGAAATTCAAATGCCCTTCCCATAAATTCGTTTTATCAAATATAGAGAAGCTTCTGAAATTTTTATGGAAATAAGCTTTGAAAGTCAAAGTTGAAGCTGAAAAATAAATTTAAAAAACGTGAAGTGATTTCAATTCTATTTGTTTAATTTTTTCCTGGTGTAATTATACCTAAGCAGTTTTGCAGAACAGCTTGAGATGTGTACTGTAAATATTTGGGCAGCTTATTGTATTTAGGTAGCACTGCAATATAACGATCAATATTACTTGCATAGACATGAGTGTAGCAGGGATTTTTGGATAACTTCAATCCATCAACTAGTTGGGCGATAAATTCATCGTGATGAATCAAGTCGTTACTACCTAAATGGAAGATACCCCACAAATCTCGGTTGATTATGTAATGCAACTGCTGGGTAACAAAATAGGCTGCCGCAACATTAATGACTGAGTTGGGAAAAATCTCATAAGGAATTTGATTAGCTATTGCTTTTTTAAGTTCTAGTAGTCGGGGTGCGCCTGCACCAAATACCATTGGTAAACGCGCAATCGTGCAACTAAACGGAGGCATACTCATCAACATATTTTCAATTTTTATCTTTCCCTTACCGTATGGACTCTCCGAAAAGGTTTTGTCGTATTCATAGCTAGGGTAGTGTCGGAAGCTATCAAAAACATTGGCAGCGGAAAGAAAAATTATACGCGCCTGTTTTTTTGTCGCGTATCTAATTAACCTGTCATGCGCCACAAACTGCCCCCCATCCTCCCCCCTTAGTGCAGAAATAATCAAATCAGGCTTGATGTATTTTAGTAATTCGGTAGGGGAGTCTTCCCTAAAGTCGTATTCAAAATAACGTTTATTTTCTGAGTACCGTTCTTGGGTACAGTAAGTAGCATAAACATCAAAGTAAGGATGCAATTCCTTATAAAGTGCACGACCTATAAAACCACTTCCACCAAAAACGAGGATACGTTTCATATTAGAAAATAAAAGGAAGACTACTTATGCAGGCCTTAACATTTTTTTCACGAATACGTACATAGATTTCGGTATTAACCTTCGCGTATGCCTTGTTGATGTATCCCATGCCGATACCCAACTTTAATGATGGTGAAGACGTACCAGAAGTAACTTTACCTATAGATTTTCCATCAGCTGTAACAAGTGAATAACCTTGTCTTGGAATTCCTCGGTTTATCATCCTAAAACCAACTCGTGTTTGAGCGGTACCTTCAGCTTTGTCTTTTTTAATGTAGGCATCGCCCACAAATAATTTGTTAAAATCAGTGCACCACGCTAGTCGTGCCGCAATTGGTGAAATGGTATCGCTTAATTCGTGTCCATATAGGCAGTAGCCCATTTCAAGGCGTAAAGTGTCTCTTGCTGCCAAGCCAATGGGCTGTATACCAAAAGCTTCACCTTCCTTTAATAAAGCTGCCCAAACTGTTCTGGCTTGGGCAATCGGAACGTACAGCTCCACACCGCCTGCTCCTGTGTAGCCGGTGGTAGCCACATAAACATGCTCAACACTTGACACAGTTGTTCGCACTACAGAATAGCTTTTTTGTGTGGCAGTATCAACAATGCTTAGCCGTTTCATTAATGCATGTGCTTTGGGTCCTTGTACCGCAAATAGGGCATAGTCATTTGATTTATTTTCTAGGGAGGCACCAAAGTCCTTGTTCTTTTCTTCTAGCCAAACCCAATCCTTACCAACGTTGCTTGCGTTTACGACCAACATATATTCTTCATCCCCTAAACGATAAAGCAATAAGTCGTCAATAACACCCCCGTTATTGTTAGGCATGTATGAGTACTGTGCATCTCCGATGGCAAGTGATGCAACATTGTTGCTGGTGGTAAATTGTAATAGGGCCTTAGCTGCATGCCCACTAACCATAAATTGTCCCATGTGAGAAACGTCAAAAACACCTACATGTTCACGCACACACAAATGCTCGGCTTTAACACCCATGTAAGTAAGCGGCATTTCAAACCCTGCAAATGAGCCCGTTTTGGCCCCCAAGTCGACGTGATCCTGATGTAAGAACAATTTCTTCATTCCTTCAAAAGTAGCACAGTTTTAGCTATTTTAGTTAAAAAGAAGCTTATGTTTCGCTCCATTTTATTCACAATAATTTCTGTTTTTACTCTATTCGCACAAGAATAATTTAAGGATTACCTAACGCCTGCTTTCCATGAAGGTCATCGCCAAGCGGTACGTTCTTAAATGCCACCCAAAAGTGTAACTGTATTTTTTGCAAATACTGTCCGTAATCGTGCCAACGACGTGGACTATTAGATGATTTTATTCTGTCCAAATTAGACAGCTTGGGACAGTAAATAGTCCTTGAATGCGTTATATCCACTCAATGAAGTTTTTTCTGGTATTTTATTAAGAATTTGCTGAATCTGTGTTGGGATTTTAAGGGTTGTCCCTAGCGTATCCTCTACTATGTCACGGAATTTGATAGGATGTGCTGTTTCCAAGAACACACCATAATGATCTGGATTTTTTGCTAAAAAGTCTTGTAAACCCAAATAGCCAACCGCTCCGTGTGGATCAGCAATGTAGTTGTGCTTATGATGCAGTTCACCCAGCGCTAATTTTGTTTCCATATCATTATAGGCATAAGAAGAAAATTCCTGTTTTAGGGCATTGAAATCATTTCTGTAAAGGGATTGAATACGAATAAAATTAGAAGGATTTCCCACATCCATAGCATTTGAAATGGTTTGCTTAGAAGGGTTGGGTTGGTAGTCTTGTGTTTGCAAATAGCGTGGTACAGTATCGTTAATATTGGTACTTGCTATCAAATGGCTTATTGGCAAGCCTAGCTTTTTGGCTACGACACCTGCACAGATGTTTCCAAAATTTCCACTAGGCACTGAGATAGCCAAGTTTTTGTTTATACGCATATGCTGAAACTGCTGATAGGCAAAGAAAAAGTATAGCGATTGAGGCAACCAACGGGCTACATTAATCGAATTGGCAGAAGTAAGGTTTAATTTTACTTTTAAGTCATCGTCTATAAACGCCGACTTGACCATTTCTTGGCAATCGTCAAAAACACCATCTACTTCAACAGCCTTGATATTGTTGCCATTAGTGGTGAGTTGAAGTTCTTGAATTTGGCTTACCTTTCCTTTAGGGTAAAGGATGATGACTTCAGTTCCTCCAATACCTAAAAACCCTGAGGCTACTGCGCCCCCTGTATCGCCAGATGTAGCCACTAAAACGGTTACTTTCTTACAATTTTGTTCGTTAAAATAACCAATACAGCGTGCCATAAAGCGTGCTCCCACATCTTTAAATGCCATGCTTGGTCCGTGAAAGAGTTCTAGGGTAGCTGTATTATTATTGATTTTGATCAATGGAAAATCAAAGCAAAGTGTATCAGTAACAATTTTTTCCAGTCTCGCATCTGGAATGGTGCCGCCCACAAATGTACGCATCACTTCTACGCCAATCTCTACCATGGATTTATTAGCGATTTCAGTTAGAAAGCTTTCGTCTAATCTCGGCGTGCTTTGAGGAAAATACAAACCCCTGTCTGGAGCAAGTCCTCGAATTACAGCTTCTGAAAAGCTGGCAGTATTCTTGTTATCGTTAAGGCTATAGTATTTCATGTAAGATCTTCTATAAAACTAACCCCAGTTTTTTTTACAGGACTTACATGAATATCAAACGGAATATTTGTGTTTTCTAAAACAGACTTCATAGCTTGCGCAACGTTAACTGCAGAACTCATGCCTCTTGAAAGTGCGAATACTGACGGACCAGAGCCTGATATGCCAGACCCAAGTGCACCTTCTTCTTTACAAGCTACTTTTAATTCTTTGAAATAAGGAATAAGAATAGACCTGGCTGGTTCAACGATAACGTCAACTAAAGACCTACTTAATAGTTCGTAATCCTCTTCGTATAAACTTGAAACTAAAGCACCTACATTTCCCCATTGACTTATGGCCTTTTCAAGCGTAACACGTTTTTTGAGCACTGCACGAGCATCAGAAGTCTTAACCTCTATTTTGGGATGTATCACCGTAGCTACAAGCTCTAGTGGTGTTGGTAATGCACAAATATCCAATGGATCGGTGTCGCGTACCAAAGTAAAACCGCCCAAGAGTGCTGGAGCAACATTATCTGCATGGGCACTTCCGCAAGCCAAGCGTTCTCCTTCCATGGCAAAAGGAATCAATTCTTTATTTGTAAATGGATTGCCGAGCAGATAATTTATCCCTGCCACTGTACCCGCAGCACTAGCAGCAGAACTTCCAATCCCACTGCCTGGTTTGATGTTTTTCTCTATTCGAATTTCAAATCCAAGTTTAGGATTACATGCTTCAAGCATGGACAATCCTGCAACACCTGCGACATTATTCATAGCTTCAAGTGGTAAATCTTGGCCTTTAATAGAAGTGATCTGTATCCCTGCCTTTTTACTGCGACGAATTTCCATAATGTCGCCGATATTCTCAAGACATAGTCCCAAAACATCAAAGCCACAAGAAATATTGGCTATACTCGCTGGCGCAAATAGTTTAACGCCTTTTACATCAACTTTTTCCAATTCTAATTATATCTGCAAATATTCCAGAAGCGGTTACATCAGCACCTGCACCTGCACCTTTTACAATTAAAGGTTGTTGTGCGTATCTGTCTGTATAAAACAACACGATGTTGTCACTACCCTCGAGATTATAGAAATCATGTCCCCGGGGTATATGTTTTAATCCTACTGTTGCTTTACCATTTTCAAATGTGGCAACGTACTTAAGACGTGCATTTTCAATTGCAGCTTTTTGATATAGATCATCAAAATATGTCTTATGATTGTCTAGGCTTGTTAAAAAGGCTTCGTTGCTGTCAGTTTCCAAACAAGCTTGAGGTAAGAATGAATTATTTTTAATGTCTGCAAGCTCCATTGCAAAGCCACTCTCTCTTGCTAAAATCAAAATTTTTCTAGCTACGTCAATACCACTTAAATCAATTTTAGGATCTGGTTCAGTATAGCCTTCTCGCATGGCCTGCTCAACAATTTCACGAAATGATGTTTTTTCATTGAATGAATTGAAAACAAAATTTAAACTTCCTGATAAAACGGCCTGAATGCTGTGCACTTGATCGCCAGATGCAATAAGGTGATTGAGTGTATCAATGATAGGTAATCCAGCACCGACATTTGTTTCAAATAAAAAAGGTGCATTGTATTTACGAGATAATTTTTTAAGATTTTGATAGTTGGCCAACTCATCTGCACATGCAATCTTATTACAAGTTACTACTCCGATGTTATTTTTTAAATAATGCATATAAGTTCCTGCAATTACAGCATTAGCTGTATTATCTACAAATATGGAATTTCGCATATTTAGGGCTTTAGTCTGTTTAAAAAACAGACTTTTATCTGCTTTTTTACCTGTTTTCAATCTACTTTTCCAATTTTTTATATCAATTCCCGATGAATCAAAGACCATTTTACGCGAATTAGAAATACCGATAACACTCAAATTGAGTTTGAAGTGTTCTTTGAGGAAATTACGTTGTTGGTGTACTTGCTCCAAAAACTTACTTCCTACATTACCTATTCCAGTAACAAAAAGGTGAATTTTTTTGATTTGAGCCTCAAAGAATGCCTCGTGAAGCGTGTTTAAGGCTTTCTTAATGTCTTTGCTTTCTATTACTGCAGTGATGTTTTTTTCTGACGCCCCTTGCGCAATGGCTTTTACATTAACATTATTATTACCCATAGCACGGAACATCCGTCCGCTAATACCTTGGTGGTTTTTCATATTCTCACCAACAAGTGCAATGATTGACAATGTTTTTTCAACACGTATTGGGTTGATTTTTTTGGTCTCAATGTCATGTGCAAATGCTTCGTCAATTGTCTTTTGAGCAAAATCAGCATTTGCTGCATCTATACCCAGGCAAATAGAGTGTTCAGAAGACGCCTGAGTGATCATTACTACATTTATATGGTGTTGCGCCAATACAGTAAGCAGTTTTTGTGAATATCCCGGAACACCAATCATGCCACTGCCTTCCAGCGTCAGTAACGCTATGTCATTTATGTGACTGATTCCTCTAACCACTGTTTCTGCTTCGGACGTATTCTTGATAAGCGTGCCAGCGTCACTGGGTTTAAAAGTATTTTTAATATAAACTGGAATATCTTTTTCTATAATGGGCTGAAGCGTAGGAGGATAAATAACCTTAGCACCAAAGTGAGAAAGCTCCATAGCTTCCTGGTATGATATCTCAGGAATCGATTTGGCTTGTTTTACCAATGCTGGGTGCGCTGTATACATACCGCTCACATCAGTCCATATTTCTAAAAAATCAGCCTCAAGCGCGCATGCAATTATGGATGCCGTTAAGTCAGAACCTCCACGTCCAAGCGTAGTCACAATTCCTTTTGCATTTTTGGAAACAAAACCAGGGAGAATAACTACTTTGTGTTTGTTGTTTCTAAAAAATTCACGAATGTTGGCGTTAGTTTTTTTATAATCTACAAGAGTTCTACCTATTGATTGAAAGGTAACAATAAGATCTTGTGCATTCTTTGCAATTGCATCTATACCTTTTGCCTTTGCAGCCTCTGTTATTATTTTATGTGACAAGATTTCACCAAAACTTAAGATGGTATCTAATGTTTTTGGGGAAAGCTCACGTATCATTAATGTACCTTCTAGAATGGTCTCGAGTTTATTAATGATTTGTTTGGTTGTGCTGAGAACAGTACTTCTTTTAGAAACGGGGATAAGAGCTTGAACCATAAGTACATGGCGTTCCTCAACTTCTTTTAATTGACTTGCATAGGAGTGATCTCCATTGGCTGCTAACTTTCCTAATTTGTGCAGTTCGTCTGTAATTCCGCCCAATGCAGAGACCACAACTGCCATTGGTTTCTTTTGCTGTGATAAAACAGTAAGAACCTTCTCAACTTCATTAGCACCTGCTACTGATGATCCACCAAACTTTAAAACTATCATTTTTAATTGTTAAAAACGATGCAAAAGTAACCGTTTTATATCCAAAATAATGCGCTGAACATTATTTTTGTTGTTATTAGATTGCAATACATGCATTATCTGAATTATATTTAGTTGATTTTTAATTTTGACAAGCTATAGTTTACATTAATTTTATTTAAAATTAATATCATCACAAAGGGCCTGCTATTATTTATGTATATCTAGACATAAAAACATACCATAGGCCCTCTTTACAAGTAAAATTTCAATTGTTGAATAAATTAAATTGTTGAAAAGTAAAGAATGTCGCACTATTTATTTTTTAAACCAATTTAACTCTGAACAGTTAAGACTTTTTCATAGTATTTTTGCTATCTATGGAAAGTTTTAATTCATCACTTTTTCCATCCCATTCAAAATTTACTTTAGAACCATTGGTTAGAGTTTTGTTAAGTATCTGTCCAGCCATTGCATCTTCAACATAACGCTGAATGGCTCTTGCAAGAGGTCTTGCCCCATACTGTTTATCGTACCCTTTTTCAATTAAGAATGTAATGGCTTTTTTGCTTAAAGAAAAACTGTAACCAAATTCTTTAACCCTTTGTTGTAGAGCCTCAAGTTCTAGTTGAATAATTTTTGCCAAGTGGTTTTTGTCTAAGTTGTTAAAAACAACTACATCATCAATGCGGTTTAAAAATTCAGGTGAAAATTTCTTTTTGAGTGCATTTTTAATAACACCTTGAATGTTTTTATCTTCCTGAGATTTTTGCGCAGCCGTTCCAAACCCAACACCAAGACCAAAGTCTTTCACTTGTCTTGCACCAACATTTGAAGTCATGATAATAATGGTGTTTTTGAAATCTACACGTCTGCCCAGTGAGTCAGTTAAATAACCATCATCCAATACCTGGAGTAACATATTAAATACATCAGGGTGCGCTTTTTCTATTTCATCTAATAATACAACTGAGTAAGGTTTTCTTCTTACTTTTTCACTTAATTGTCCACCTTCTTCATAACCAACGTACCCAGGAGGTGCACCAACAAGCCTTGAAATTGAAAACTTCTCCATGTATTCACTCATGTCTATTCTGATAAGTGAACCTTCACTTTCAAAAAGTTCTTTTGCTAAAACTTTTGCAAGCTGAGTTTTCCCTACACCAGTTTGTCCTAAGAAAATAAAAGACCCAATTGGTTTATTTGGATTTTTTAATCCAGCTCTATTGCGCTGAATTGCTTTTGCCACTTTTTCTACTGCATTTTCTTGTCCAATGACTTTACCTTTAATGAGTTCTTCAAGTTTTGCTAAACGTTCGCTTTCTCCGTCGGAAACACGTTGCACTGGAATGCCTGTAATCATCGAAACGACATCAGCAATGTGGTTTTCAGTAACCGTCTCTCTGTTTTGACGCTGTTCTTCTTGCCAGTCCTCTTGGGCCAATAACAATTCTTTTTCTAATTTTTTTTCATCGTCGCGAAGCTTAGCTGCTTCTTCGTATTTCTGGCGTTTTACAACGCTATTTTTTTGTTCACGTACCTGTTCTAGCTCATTTTCAATTTCAACGATTTTTTCAGGGACTTCCATATTGGTTATATGTACTCTTGATCCTGCTTCGTCAAGCGCGTCTATGGCCTTGTCAGGTAAAAAACGATCAGTTATATATCTATCCGAAAGTTTCACACAAGCTTCAATGGCTTCGTCTGTGTAGTTTACATTGTGATGTGTTTCATACTTATCTTTGATATTTTGTAATATTTCAATAGTTTCATCAACAGAAGTTGGTTCTACCAATACTTTTTGGAAGCGACGTTCTAAAGCACCATCTTTTTCAATGTTTTGACGGTATTCGTCAAGAGTTGTTGCTCCTATACATTGAATTTCGCCTCTTGCTAGAGCAGGTTTAAACATGTTAGAAGCATCAAGGCTACCTGTAGCACCACCTGCACCGACAATCGTATGAATTTCATCAATAAATAATATGATGTTAGAGTTTTTTTCCAGCTCATTCATAACTGCTTTTAATCGCTCTTCAAATTGACCTCTGTATTTTGTTCCTGCTACTAGCGAAGCTAAGTCTAAAATTACTACGCGTTTGTTGTAGAGCACTCTTGAAACCTTTTTTTGAATGATGCGAAGAGCCAACCCTTCAGCAATAGCAGATTTACCAACACCGGGTTCACCAATAAGTAGGGGGTTGTTTTTTTTCCGTCGGCTTAAAATTTGTGAAACACGCTCAATTTCTTTTTCCCTACCAATAACTGGGTCCATATCACCTTCCAGTGCTACCTTGGTTAGGTCTCTTCCAAAGTTGTCAAGTACAGGTGTATTGGATTTTTTTGATTTTTTATCATCAGAAGTTGAAGAAAATGAAGCACCTTGTCCACGGCTATCCTCGTCAGCTGCATCATCAGGAAAAGCATCGGAAGAAGGCATTTCTATAAAGTCATCATCATCAGAGTCGACAGACATATATTTAAATTGATCTTTTACTGTTTCATAATCAACCTGAAGCTTGTGAAGTACTTTTGTTGTTGGATCATTCTCGTTTCTTAGAATACACAACAACAAGTGTGCAGTATTTATTGAGTTGCTTTGAAAAAGCTTGGCTTCAAGAAAAGTCGTTTTTAGTGCACGTTCAGCTTGACGGGTTAGATGTAAATTTGTCTTGTGTTGCGGTTCAGGAGAGTTGGTTGGATTAGCAGGACTTAAAATTTCAATTTTTCTTCTTAAATAATCCAAATCAATATCCAGTGCTGAAAGTATTGAAATTGCTTTTCCATTACCGTCACGTAGTAATCCGAGCATAAGATGTTCAGTACCAATAAAGTCATGGCCAAGTCTTAAGGCCTCTTCTTTACTGTATGTTATGACGTCCTTAACACGAGATGAAAAATTGTCGTCCATTATTTTTTTTTAAATACCCTGATCAAAAACCGAACCAGATGCATAACGAATAGACAAAAAAAATTATTGAATTACAAATAAAATGAACAAAAAATTTCCCATTAGTTTCAAATATAGTTTGTTAATAAATTATAAGAAAATAGGGTTTAAATTAACATTTATTCATTCGATGAATATGTATTTTAGCAATTATGCGAAACAATAAATAAAACAGGATGGCTACTGAAGATAAATTAATCCCAATTAATATTGAAGACGAAATGAAGTCGGCTTATATTGACTATTCGATGTCGGTCATTGTGTCACGTGCACTGCCAGACGTTAGGGATGGGCTTAAGCCTGTGCACCGTCGTGTTCTCTTTGGCATGCATGAATTAGGGGTTAGAGCAAATACATCATATAAAAAATCTGCACGTATTGTTGGGGAAGTTTTGGGTAAATATCACCCACACGGTGACACATCAGTTTATGATACCATGGTGCGTATGGCTCAGTCTTGGAGCTTACGTTACATGATGGTTGATGGCCAAGGTAATTTTGGATCTATTGATGGAGATAGTCCGGCAGCTATGCGTTATACAGAGGCACGTCTTCAAAAAATTTCGGAAGACATGATGGCTGATATAGACAAAGATACTGTTGACTACCAGTTAAATTTTGACGATACCTTAAAAGAGCCTACTGTAATGCCCACAAGGGTTCCTAATTTACTTATTAACGGGGCTTCTGGTATTGCTGTGGGTATGGCAACCAATATGCCGCCTCATAACCTCAGCGAAATTATCAACGGCACGATTGCATACATAAACACTCCAGAAATTGACGTTGATGGTTTGATGAATCACATCAAGGCACCAGATTTTCCAACTGGGGGTGTTATTTATGGATATGAGGGTGTCAAAGAAGCTTTCCAAACTGGTAGAGGTCGTGTTGTTATACGTGGAAAAGCAGAAATTGAAGAGGTTAATGGTCGCGAATGTATTATTGTTACTGAAATTCCTTATCAAGTAAACAAGGCTGACATGATTCGCAAGACAGCCGAAATGGTTAACGAAAAAAAAATTGAGGGAATTTCCAATATCCGCGATGAATCAGATCGCAAGGGGATGCGAGTTGTTTATGTACTAAAACGTGATGCAATCCCAAACATTGTACTCAATATGTTGTACAAATACACTGCATTGCAATCCTCTTTTAGTGTAAACAATATTGCACTTGTTAAGGGGCGTCCGCAAATGTTAAACCTCAAGGACATGATTCACCATTTTGTCGAGCATCGTCACGAGGTCGTCATACGTCGTACACAATACGAATTGCATAAAGCAGAGGAGCGTGCTCACATTTTAAAAGGGCTTATTATTGCTTCGGACAATATTGATGAAGTTATTTCCCTTATTAAAGCCTCTGCAAATCCAGATGAGGCACGTACGAAATTAATTGAATCCTATGAGCTAACAGAAATTCAAGCAAAAGCTATTGTAGATATGCGCTTACGTCAGTTAACCGGCTTAGAGCAGGATAAGTTGCGCAATGAGTTTGATGAGTTAATGAAAACCATAGCTGATTTAAAAGACATTCTTGACAAGAAAGATCGCAGAATGAACATTATTAAATCTGAACTCAGTGAAGTTAAAGACAAATATGGTGATCAGCGCAGATCTACAATTGATTATGCTGGAGGAAGTTTCCGAGTTGAAGACATGATACCTGACGAGAAAGTAGTAATCACTATTTCACACGCAGGTTATATCAAAAGAACACCACTTGCGGAATATCGTACACAAAACAGGGGGGGAGTAGGCCAGAAAGCCTCAACGACACGTAACGAAGACTTTCTGGAGCACTTGTTTGTTGGTACCAATCACCAATATATGTTGTTCTTTACCCAGAAAGGAAAATGTTTTTGGTTGCGTGTATTTGAAATACCAGAAGGAAGCAAGACAGCTAAAGGACGTGCCATTCAAAACCTCATTAGTATAGAACAAGACGACAAGGTAAAAGCCTTCATTTGTACGCAAGACCTTAAGGATGAGAAATACACTAACAGTATGTTTGTGGTAATGGCAACCAAGAAAGGTCAAGTTAAAAAGACCTCTTTAGAACAATATTCAAGACCAAGGACTAATGGTATAAATGCGATAACGGTTCGTGAAGGAGACGAATTACTTGAAGCTAAACTTACCACTGGACTTTCTCAGGTTGTTTTAGCAGTTAAATCTGGTAAGGCCATTCGTTTTGAAGAAAGCAAGACCCGTCCAATGGGAAGAAATGCATCTGGAGTTCGTGGAATCTCAATCAAAGATGCCCAAGACGAAGTTATTGGTATGGTTACTGTAAATGATTTGGACTCTGACATTTTGGTCGTTTCCGAGCACGGTTACGGAAAGCGTTCCAATTTGGACGATTATCGCATAACAAACCGAGGTGGTAAAGGAGTAAAAACCCTTTCACTAACTGAAAAAACAGGTAATTTGGTTGCGATTAAAAATGTTAATGACGGAGATGACTTGATGATTATTAACCGTTCAGGAATTGCAATAAGACTGGGTGTAGATACACTTCGTGTAATGGGTCGCGCCACACAAGGCGTTCGTCTTATAAATATAAAAGCAGATGACTCAATTGCTGCAGTAGCTAAGGTGATGAACGATGAGGACGAGATTCAAGACGTGGATGATATTGATGTAACTGTAGATGATAACCTTGATTCATAAATTATTTAATATGAAATTTTATTTCCCCATGCTTCTAGTTGCCCTAATTTCTTATGCGGCTGTGGCACAAAAAAAGGAGCTTAAATCAGCTCAAAAACTTGTTGATGCAAGTCTTTATAAAAAGGCATTAGTTGCCTTAGATGAAATGCAACCCCTTATTGAAAATGCAGAGGCAAAATACATTTCGCATTACTATTATTTGTATGGTATTTCAAAGCAAAAAAGTAAAGATTTTGATGGAGCTATAGTTGCATTTGATAAGACAAATTTTATTGAAGAAAGCGCTAACTTAAAAAAGTACTCAACACTTATTAGACTTAATATTCCAAGTTTGACCAACGACTTAATTAATGAAGCTGTTGATTTGAATAGTCTTCAAGAATATCAAGCAGCATCAAAGCTGCTAAATATGGCATACCAAATAGATCCTCAAAATAACACAGACTACTTATACTACGCAGCTTCAAGTGCTGTGAATGCTGGAGATTACGACACTTCATTGAATTATTATTTACTACTTGAGGATCTTAATTATGAAGGACGTAAGACAATATATTACGCTACTGAAATTTCATCTGGAGAGGAAATTGAAGTGCCTGATGCAGCTACTTTAGCTATTTATAAAAAATCAAAAGAATTCACTAATCTACGTGAAGATTTAACCCCATCCAGACGCCCCGAAATTGTTAAAAATATTGCTTTGATATATGTGCAAAAAGGCGATAATGATGCTGCAATGAAAGCGGTAAAGGATGCCCGTATTTTATCTCCAAAGGACGTTGGCTTGATTTTGACAGAAGCGGATTTATATAACAAAATTGGTGACGAGGTGCGATTTGCTTCGCTTATGGAAGAAGCCATATCCCAAGATCCAAATAATGCAGTATTATACTATAATTTAGGAGTTGTGAATGGTAACAAAGGCAACCGTGATGCTTCAATATCGTACTATAAAAAAGCAATTGAGTTGGACCCTGCCTATGAGGCTACTTATCTTAATTTAGCATCTGTTATTTTAGAAGGTGAGTCCGATATTGTAGATCAGATGAATAAATTAGGAAACTCAGCTGCTGAAAACAAAAAATATGATGCACTTAAGCAGAAGAGAGAAGCTCTTTTCTTAGAAGCTGTGCCCTATTTAGAAAAACTGATTTCCATTAACCCTAAAAATACTGACGCATTAACTACTTTGAAAAATATTTTCGGCACTATTGGAGACACAGCAAATTTTAAGAAATACAGAGATATGTTAGATAGTCTTTAGATTTATTTGTTGATAAAAATATATCTCTTTATCGCTAAGCTATTTAAATGCAATAAACTTAATAGTTGCAACTACAAGCTCAAAATTACTCCATTTTTTTTGTACAAAATCAAATGTATCAGTATATAAATCCTCACTTTCATGCATTGAATCAATTTGAGTAGCTTAATGATGAGAAGCTAAACACAAACTATAAATACCATATGTTATTCTTTAAAAAAATGATAAAATAAAGAGAGTGTTAATGTCTTTTTAAAATTGGTATTTTTGATTAAATTTTTTTATGTCTTTTTTTTACAGATTTCAAGCTATTCTTTATAAGACACTACTTGTGGTGTTTTTTGTAGGTTTGATAGTTTACCTGCTACCAAGGGCAGGAAGCTTCCAATATGAAATACAAGTGGGTAAGCCTTGGCAATATGAAACTCTTTTGGCGCCATATGATTTTCCTATCCAAAAGACACAAGTTGAGTTAGAGCAAGAAAGAACCAGCTTAGAAAAAAATATTCCACGTTACTTTTCGGTAAATCAAAAGGTTATGCCAGCTGTGATCGATGCTTTTGATCAATATGTTGCTGAACTTCCTGACACCGAAGTATCGAACAATCTTTTTTTTAATTGGCGAGCTACAATAGAGGGTATGTATAATATTGGTGTAGTATCATTTTCTGAGACTCAAGTTGAAGACGAAGTTGCACTGGTAAATAATAAGAGAAAAAAGACTGTAAAACTTACCGATTTGCATACAGATTTAGATGTTAAAAATTTATTGGAAAATCAATTACTTGAATTAGGAATGAATATTTTATCAGAAGCGAGTAAACAGTATTTTTTATCTCTAATAAAACCCAATATTTTGTATGATGAGGCCTTGACTAAACAATTTCGTTCCGAAGCCGTAGCAGGGATAGTATCTATTCGCGGATTGGTTACTAAAGGAACACGAATCATTGCAAAAGGTGAGGTTGTTGAAGGCGAGAAGTTAAAATTCTTGCAGTCTCTACAGCTTGAATATGAATCTCAAACTTGGACCCAGTCAAATACAGCTTGGATTATTTTAGGTTATACTCTATTGGTTATTATTCCTGTTTTACTTCTTTTTGTTTTCTTATGGCGCACAAGACATTTAGTGTTTGAAAACAACAAGCGTATTACCTTTTTGTGCGTCAACATATTGTTGATGGTCTTAATAACCAAAGCAGTTGTTGATGAAAACCCCCTATATGTTTACGCTGTACCCATATGTATGCTGCCACTAATATTGCGTACTTTTTTTGACACGCGTATTGCTCTTTTTTCTTTAATGATTGCTCTGTTTCTACTTGCATTATTAGTTCCAAATAGCTTTGAATTTATGTTTTTACACATGATGGCGGGTATTTTGGCATCACTTACAGTAAATGATCTGTACCGACGTGCAAAACTGTTTATTTCAGTAGGGCTTATTGTTGGTTTATATGTTGTATCCTATATTGCTTTCACTTTAATTCATGATGGTAATTTAAGCCAGTTGTCGTATGATGTATTATTGCTATTCGTAATAAATGGTTTAGTAATTTTATTTGTTCAACCACTTATATATATTTTCGAAAAGGTATTTGGTTTGGTATCTGATGCTTCACTTTTGGAACTTTCTGACACGAACAGTAAGCTTCTTCGTGAATTGGCTAACAAAGCTCCAGGAACATTTCAACATTCTTTACAAGTAGCTAATATAGCTGAAGCTGCTGCCAATGCTATTGATGCTAATACATTGCTTACAAGGGTAGGTGCATTGTATCACGATATAGGAAAAATGAAGAATCCTGTTTTCTTTAGTGAAAACCAAGCCTCATATAGTCCACATGATGATCTTTCTTCTCAAGTAAGTGCTAAAATTATCATAGACCATGTGCTGCATGGGATTACACTTGCTAGAAAAGCCAAGTTGCCAGATAGAGTTGTTGAATTTATACGAACGCATCACGGTACAACAACAGTGCTTTATTTTTATCAACAGGCTAAGCAGGATAACGATGAAGTAGATATTGAACAATTTAAATATCCTGGTCCTAAGCCTTTTTCAAAGGAAACAGCTATTGTCATGATATCAGATGGAGTGGAGGCAGCATCAAAAAGTTTAAAAGAACCTACAGCGGAGAAAATTATTGCCTTTGTTGACAAGGTCGTACAACGTCTTATGGATGAGAAGCAATTCTTAGCAGCTGATATTACCCTTAGTGAGATTGAAACAATTAAAAAAGTTTTGGTTGAGAAACTCATTAGTAGTTATCACTTAAGGGTTTCTTACCCGGAATAATATCGTTAGCCTTACCTTTTCACTTATTATTTTTTGATGGTTAGTTTGGGTTTTTACAGACTATCATTTTAAAAAAAACCTTACATCTAATAACGGTCAAAAAATCAAATTGTTTTTAAACCTTAATAATGTATTGTGATCGCGCTAGGATTCGAACCTAGGACCGTCTGCTTAGAAGGCAGATGCTCTATCCAGCTGAGCTACGCGACCTAATTTTTTCTAATTAAACTCAATACTTTTTGAATGTTCTGAAAGATTTCCAAAAAGCTTGAGTTAAGTTGCGGAGAGACTGGGATTCGAACCCAGGCAACACTTACGCGTTGACAGATTAGCAATCTGCTCCATTACCACTCTGGCACCTCTCCTGTAAAGTAATAAAGCGCCGGCAAAAATACGTTATCAAAAGGAATCCGCCAACTAATTATCGCGTTCGTCAAAATCTTCTTTACCTTTTTGACGGATCCGGTTGACAATAGCAAATATCACAGCAATAACAATGCTAATCCAAATAATATGAATCATTTAATTTATTTTAACAGCAGTACCGAAGGCAAGAATTTCAGAAGCGCCTTGGGCAACAACAGATGTTGTAAATCGAACATTTACTACTGCATCAGCTCCCATATGATTTGCATCGTCAATCATGCGTTTTAATGCCTGTTCGCGTGCATCTGCTTGTAGTTTGGTGTACTCTTCAATTTCACCACCTACAATGTTTTTAATTGCAGCAAAAACATCTCTTCCAATGTTGCGGGAGCGTACCGTACTGCCGCGCGCCACGCCTAGAGATTCAACAATTTTTTTTCCAGCTATTGTTTCAGTATTTACGTATAGCATATTTACATGTTTTTAGTTAATTCCTTGACTAATCTGTTCTCATTTAAAAACTCACTTAAAATCACTTTTAAAACAGTATATAGTGGCACCGCCAACAGCATACCCAATGGACCAGCCAATAGCCCAGCAAGAATGATAATAAGAAATATCTCAAGGGGGTGTGATTTAACACTCTTTGAAAAAATATAAGGTTGTGAAAAGAAGTTATCTATAAGCTGACCTATTACAAAACCGATAAATACATAAATTGTTTTGGGTACAATTACACTCGCAATGTCTGCACCAAGATTACTTACCATGGTTAGTATAATCATTAAAACAGCCCCTGCAAGTGGTCCTATATACGGAATGATATTAAATAAGGCACATATAAGCGCAATGGTCAAGGCATTTGGAATATCAAAAGTTAGCAGCACTCCAGAATAAAATAAGAATAGGATAGTTATTTGTAAAAGTATCCCAGAAAAGTACCGAGATAATAAAGTAACAACTCTAGTAAATGAGCGCTCTATACGTTCTTTTTTATCATCACTAAATAAAAGTAAAATGCTCCTCAATAATAACGAACTGTCTTTAAGCATAAAGAAACTGATGAATAAGACAGAAAATAATGCAATTGTAAATCCGCCTAAAAATCCTAAAAATCCATTTAATAGGTTGGGAAGGAAGCTAAAATCAACTTTAGATAGCAGATCATTAATGCTATCAGTAAGGTTTATGTCGTACTTGTCAAAATACATGTCTAAGTCTGTAACCAATATAAGTAAATCAGCCTCCCATTGATCGATTTGAAGCAGTGATAAGTTTTGTGCTTGTGCTGTAATAACAGGAACAATTAAGGATCCCAGTCCAAGAATAAGCAACAATAACACTAGCAGTGTAATAACAGTTGCAAGTGTGTTCGTAAACCTAAGCCTCTTGTTTAAAAAACCCTTTATGGGCTGTCCCACAAGTGAAACAACAATAGCTAAAAACACATACCCCAGTATGGGCTGTGCCATCATAATAAGATTAAATAGTGCTACAATCCCAACAATGAGAAGAAAGGCTTGAACAATTCCGCGAGTAATATTATTTCCATTCACTGCCCTAAGGTAAAAATTTATTATTGATTCATAATTAACGCGGTGTGCAATGCGGCTAATGCTGCTGTTTCTGTGCGAAGTCTATTGTTTCCAAGGTGTACGGCTGTAAAACTTTGATCATTTGCCCATGCTATTTCGTTTTTGGAAAAATCTCCCTCCGGTCCAATCAGTATACTACAGTTAGAATGTCCATTAACAACATCTCTTAAGCTTTTTTTTGGGCTTTCCGTGCAGTGGGCGAAAAAGGTTGGACCTTTAAGATCTAATTCTTTTAATGGCGTTAATGGAGTAAGTATAGGCATGTACGCGCGAAGCGACTGCTTTATTGCAGCTTGAATAACCTTTTCACAGCGTTCGTGTTTAATGTATTTCCTTTCACTTCTATCACACAATAAAGGAGTAATTTTATAAACACCAAGTTCTGTAGCTTTTTCTAAAAACCATTCAAATCTAGTTATATTTTTGGTGGGAGCCACAATCATGTGAATGGCAGTTTTAGGTGCTGGAATATCTTTAATTTCCAAAAGCTTAACAATACAACTTTTTGAACTAACTGAACTCAGTTTTGTTTTTATTATTTTTCCATTTCCGTTAGTTAAGTTTAAAACGTCACCTACACGTTTGCGTAGCACTTTTGCTACGTGTTTACTTTCAACTTCGTTGAAATTATAGCTCTCTGATTTTAGGTCTATGTTCGGTGTGTAAAATTGCTGCATCAGATTGAAGTTCTTGCTTTTGGTTCACTAGTAAGATTAGCAAATGAACCTTTTTTAAATTTTAAATATCCAGCCATGGCAATCATGGCTGCATTATCCGTGGTGTAGGGTAATGGTGGTAAGAACAATTCCATATCAAAATCCTCAAGTGCTATTCGCAATCCACTGTTGGCTGAGACGCCTCCACCCAAAACAACTTGCTTAAGACCTGTCTGCTTAACGGCCGTTTTTACTTTTTCAACTAATACAGTTACAATTGCAGCTTGAATAGATGCACATAAATCATAAAGGTTTTTTTTGATAAAATCAGAGTCTTTTTCTTGAGCAGATCTTAAGAAGTACAATACACTTGTTTTCAGTCCACTAAAACTAAAGTTTAAATTTGGAACACTTGGCCTCGCAAAAGTAAATTTTGCCGTACCAAGTTTGGCATATTTGTCTATAATTGGTCCTGATGGGTAAGGTAATCCTAACATTTTTCCTGTTTTATCAAATGCTTCTCCAGCAGCATCGTCTAATGTTTCACCCAAAACATCAAAAGAGTAAGCGTTATTAACATACACAAGCTGTGTATGTCCACCAGAAACTGTTAACCCAAGGAATGGAAAGTTGGGTGTTGGAAAGTTATCGTTGATGAAGTGTACTAATAAATGTGCTTGCATATGATGCACAGCTATAAGAGGTATGTTTAGTGCAAGAGAAAGCGATTTTGCAAAAGCATTTCCAACAAGCAAGGATCCAATAAGCCCAGGGCCTTGGGTATAGGCTACTGCGGTTAGGTCTTTTTTATCGATATTTGCTTCTGACAGTGAAGTTTCCACGACAGCGGTGATGCGTTCTACGTGAGCTCTAGAAGCGAGCTCTGGAATTACGCCTCCGTAATTTTCATGTTCAAGCTGTTGAGAAACTACGTTGGCACGTAATTTGCCGTCGACGATAACAGCAGCTGCAGTGTCGTCGCAAGAAGTTTCAATACCTAAAATGATAGTTGCCAAAATAAATTAATAAGCACAAAATTAACACTTTGGAAAAAAAGCCTCTAATAAAAAATAAATTTATACGAATTAGTTCTGCTATTTTACTTTTTATATTGTTGATTGTGTTTGTTTTAATGCTTCCAGTAACACAAACTTATTTTGGTCAACGCTTTACTAAAAGTATTCAAGATCGTTTTGGTGCCAGTATAGATATCAGCAGTATACAAGTTTCCCCTTTTGGATATGTTAAACTACACGATATATTGGCACATGACCATAAGCAAGATACACTACTTTATGCAGGTTATCTTCGTTTAAATACACTCCGCTTAAGCGCCATTTTGCAGGGCGATAATGATATTGGAAATATTTTTTTAAAAAATGTGTTATTTAATAGTACTATTTATGAGAATGAAAGCAAGTCCAATGTGAGTCAGTTTTTTAATCGTTTTGAGTCAGTCGAAAGTGCAAAAAGCAAAACTCAAATAGTCGCTTCATCAATAAGTATGGTAGACGCTTCTATAACTATTCAAAATAAAAATAAATTTAAAGGTAGAGCACAACGATTTACTTCACTTAACGCTGATATTAAAAACTTTCGAATTGATGGAGATATAATCAGCGCTGATGTAAGGCAGCTTAATTCCCAAACAAATTATTATGACACAGAACTAACCTCACTGGCAGGAAAATATCAATTTTCCCCAACAAATATGATTCTGGAAAATGCGGTTATTCAAACTAAAGAGAGTGTAATTGATGCGGACATTAAATTAACTTACCCCAAGGGTGGATTAAATGATTTTGTTGGTAAAGTAAACCTTGATGTTAATCTTAATTCCTCAACAATGGGTTCATCTGACCTAAAAAAAATTATTCCAAAATGGAAGGGTAAATTCGTTGAGTTAAAAGGAAATATAGATGGTCTGGTTAATGATTTTACTACCCAGAAATTTAACATCAGTCATCATAACACTACTATCGATTTTGATGGAAATATTAAAAATATCTTTAATGTTGATACCAGGTCAATTGAACTTGATTTGAATTTGGCTACAACTAATAACCCTTTATTCATTCCCTTTACTTTGTCCACTGAATTAGCTGGGTTTTTGAAACGTTTAGGCAACCTTTCAACTGATTCCAAATTAACATTTAAAGATAAGATGTGGAATATCAAAGCAGACTTAACAACAGCACTTGGTCGTATGCAGAGCAGTGCCTCCTTTAATCTTGAAGAAAAAATTCATGATTACTCTATTAATCTTTTTTCTAATGATTTTGACATTGGTCAACTTACTGCCATTCCCACTATTGGGCGTACAGGACTTGGCGTTGTGGTTTCTGGAAATGGTTTTGATATGTCTAATCTAAATGCGGCAATTAAAGGGGAACTTACAAATTTTAATTATCGTAAATACAGCTATGACACCTTGGCAATGGAAGGAACTATAAACCCCAAATTCTTTTTGGGTAATATGAGTATTTCGGATAAGTCCATCGCAATTGATTTAAATGGTCAAGTAGATTTTGCCTCGGAAACAAGAAATTTTTCATTTAATGCTGATATTGAGTACGCCGATTTTAGTGCTTTAGGTTGGTTATCTAATGGTATAGATGGTGTATTTTCTGGTTCTGTTGATTTGGCCCTCCAAGGAAACAATATTGACGAAATGATAGGGGATTTGTACATAGACGAGGGTGTACTTGAAACGCCAACTGAAACCTATTTGTTTTCATCCTTGTCAGCCCAGTCCAGGCTTACAAATGGACTGCGTTTGGTAAATATAAGTTCTGAAGATGTGGCAACAGGTATTTTGATTGGCAACTTTAAACCATCAGAGTTAGGAGTCCTCGCAAAAAATGCTTTGGGTAGTCAATTTGAAAATTATAAACCATTGCCTATTTCTCCCAACCAACATGTAGATTTTAACTTTAACTTGAGAGGAAAAATTGCTTCTGCACTTTTCAAAGGTGTGGTTTCTTTGGATAACAATACGTTTATAAAGGGTAGTATTAAACCAGATGATTCACTTTTTGAACTTGACATTCGTGCTCCTAGTATTGGTATAAATAAAACCCAATTAACCGGCTTATCATTGATAATTGATACCACTCAGCCTTTTTACCATTCAAACATCAGTATTGATAAAATTGAAAATCCTGAGGGCAATTTATTTGATGTCAAATGGATTAATGCTCACGTTTCAGATAAGTTGTATGGTCGTATTGAATATAAACATTCAAAAGCATTTGATCAGGCAAATATCATCAACATGGCATTTACTATTAATGATTCCTCCCAGGCCATTTTAGAAATAAAAGATGCAGAACTTTTATTTAACAAAAAACGCTGGATAATTGATAAACAAAATGGAAATCCCACCCTGGTTGTTGCAAATAAAAACGACTTTGCTTTTAGTAATCTAAATTTTATGACGGACAACTCTGCTATTACTGCCGAAGCCAGACAAAAAGGTAGTGATTCTTTTTCTTTAGATATGAAATTTTCGAATGTTTACATGAGTGATCTGCTATCTTTTCAAAAAGATAAGTGGGAGGGAACCATTAATGGATTTCTCAATATCCAGCAATCACCATATGGTTTTGATGGGAACTCGAATTTGGATTTTTCTGAATTGGCGTTAAATGGTGTACCTCTTGGAGAAGCGGAACTTTTACTACAATCAAATAAAGAAAATCAGAATTATCAATTGGAATTACAAATTTCTGATGAAGGAAATGATGTTTTTCTTGCTACTGGAATCTTAGGTGTAGGAAATTCCTTTACTGATTGGGAGGTTGACATTGCATTTTCGGATTACAATCTGTCTTTAATTTCAGGTCTTACAAGCGATATTTTTTCACCTTTTAATGGAAAAGCTAATGGTAACCTGCATTTGTCCTCCAAAGCTGGTAAAATCATTCCAACAGGATCAATTTTTGTTAATGACCTGACATTGGGTGTTCCTTATTTAAATACGCTTTATAAATTTACAGAAACTGTTCCATTTCGATTTACTGAGGATGTAATTAAGATCAATCGATCTGGTTTTAGTTCAGGTAGCAAACAAACAGCCAATCTCCAAGGATTACTTACACATAAGTCTTTTTCAAATTGGGGGTTGGATATGAACATAAACGCTAAACAGCTTGAGGTCCTTAACACAACTTTTACTGAAGAATCATTGTATTATGGCAATGCATTTTTTGATGGTGATGCCCATCTACATGGAGCTTTTTCAAATATGCAAATAGATGTTGTGGGTGAAACCTCAACCGGTACCAATATTTTTATCCCCATACAATATGACACTAAAATAGGAGATGTATCTTTCATCAATTTTGTAGATAAACAAACTGAATTAGACCCTGATGCAGCTGAGCCTAAAAGGCTAAAAGGGTTGCAATTAAATTTTGAATTAGATGTTACGCAGGAAGCAGAGGTTGAAATTGTGGTTGATCCAGAGACAAAAAGTTTTTTACGTGGACGTGGTGCAGGTAGTTTACTATTGGAAATAGACACAGCGGGTTCGTTTGCTATGTGGGGTGACTTTATCGCCCTTGAGGGAATATACAACTTTAAGAACCTTGGACTTATTGATAAAACTTTTCGCTTAAAGCCTGGTGGTGTTATTTTTTGGGAGGGTGATCCGTATGGTGCTCAAATTAATATGCAAGCCGTTTATGAGGTTCCGGGTGGGGCTAACCCAGCAGTTCTTTTGGATAGTGATAATATTAGTCAAAAGATGCCTACAGATGTTTCTATCACGCTGTTTGGAAACTTGCTTAGTCCTGAAACACCAACTTTTGAGATCAATTTCCCTAATGCTTCGGGTATCGTTAGAAACGAACTAAACTACAGATTAAATGATGAAGAAAGAAGGCAATTACAAGCAATTTCATTACTCTCGCAGGGTAGTTTTATTAATGAAGTTTCTTTGGCAGCCATCTCTAGTCAAACGTTAACAAACAACCTTTTTCAAAAGGCCTCAGGCATTTTTGACAATATATTTACTAATGAAAATGACAAATTGAATTTGGGTATTGATTACCTCCAAGGTGATCGCAACGATGCTGTTTCAATAAGAAATCAAGATAGATTAGGAGTAAGCTTGTCAACCAATATCAATGAGCGCATTCTTATAGATGGCAAAGTTGGTGTTCCTGTAGGAAATGAAGAGGAGACTATGATTATTGGAAATGTAAAGCTTGAATTCTTGCTCAATAAAAAAGGAGACCTCCGTGCGCGAGTATTTAATAAGGAAAATGAGTTTCAATATTTTGGTGATGAATTGGGATATACACAAGGTATTGGGGTTGGTTATCAAGTCAGATTTGATTCTTTTAGAGAGCTGGTCAATAAAATTTTTAACAATAACGACAACATTAAACCTTAAATTATTAGGTTAAAATGAGAGATTATTCGTTAATTTGTACTGCAATTTACACGATGAAAGCCACTAATTCAGCCAAAATTTCAAACATTGCTGTTCTCACTTCTGGAGGTGATGCACCTGGCATGAACGCCGCCATCAGATCGGTAGTTCGTTCGGCAGCTTTTTATAAGCTTAAATGCTTTGGTGTTTTTAGAGGTTACCAGGGTATGATTGAAGGAAGTATCAAGCTTTTGGGACCAAGAAGTGTAAATAACATTATCAATAAAGGTGGTACTATCCTAAAGTCTGCTCGTTCTGAAGAATTTAGAACCAGGGAAGGACGAGAAAAAGCCTTTGCCAACTTACGGAAAAATAGTATTGACGCGATTGTAGTTATTGGAGGTGATGGTAGTTTTACTGGTGGTTTAATTTTCCAGCAAGAATTTGGCATTCCTGTTATTGGTATTCCTGGAACAATTGATAATGATATTTATGGTACCTCTCACACCTTAGGTTATGACACTGCTATGAATACAGTTGTTGAAGCAGTAGATAAAATTAGAGACACTGCCATTTCACATAACCGTTTATTCTTTGTAGAAGTAATGGGTCGTGATGCAGGTCATATCGCATTAAATACGGGTATTGGTGCTGGCGCTGAAGAAATATTAATACCTGAAGCTGATATGGGGCTAGATCGTTTATTACAATCGCTGAAGCGTTCCAAAAAATCTGGTAAGCTTTCAAGTATTGTTATGGTTGCAGAGGGTGATAAAACTGGAAAAAATGTATTTGAATTGGCTGAACACATAGAGGAAAATCTTCCTGACTATGAGGTACGCGTTTCTGTGCTTGGACATATGCAACGTGGTGGCGCACCAACTTGTTTTGACCGTGTTCTGGCTAGCCGAATGGGCTTACGAGCTGTTGAAGAACTGCGCAAAGGTATTTCTGGTCATATGATTGGAATTGGCAACGGAAAAATTATATTAACCCCTTTAGATAAAGCAATAAAGGGTGAATCGAAAATTGATGACGAGCTTGTTCGTGTATCAGAAATAATGAGACTTTAAACAAATAATTAAATTACTATGTCAAACCTTAAAATTGGAATTAATGGATTTGGAAGAATTGGTAGAATGGTTTTCCGTGCATCACTCAGAAGAGATGATATTGATATCGTTGCAATAAATGATCTTTTAGATTTGGAACACCTGGCATACTTATTAAAATACGATTCTGTGCACGGAACAGTGGATGCTAGTGTTGAGATAGTAAATGGTCATCTTGTTGTTGACGGAAAAACAGTTCGTATTACTGCAGAACGCGATCCTAAGAACTTACAATGGGATTCAATTGGTGCTGAAGTTGTTGCTGAATGTACGGGTATTTTTACCTCATTGGACATGGCACAATCTCACATTGATGGTGGCGCTAAAAAGGTAGTTATTTCGGCTCCTTCAAAAGACGCTCCTATGTTTGTAATGGGTGTTAACCACGAAGATGCAAAAGCTACAGATAATATTGTGTCTAATGCCTCTTGTACAACCAACTGTTTGGCACCTCTTGCCAAAGTGTTAAACGATGCCTACGGTATTGAAGAAGCGCTCATGACTACTGTACATGCAGTTACGGCCACTCAAATGACCGTTGATGGTCCTTCAAGAAAAGACTACAGAGGAGGTCGTTCTTCTTTGCTTAATATTATTCCCGCATCAACTGGAGCTGCCAAAGCAGTAACTAAGGTAATACCATCCTTACAAGGTAAGATTACTGGTATGGCATTTCGTGTACCGACTGCGGACGTTTCTGTTGTTGACCTTACCGTTAAACTTGCTACTGAAACAAGTTATGACGGCGTAATGAAAACGATCAAAGCTGCTTCTGAAGGTTCTCTCAAAGGAATTTTAGGCTATACAGAAGAATTAGTTGTATCTCAAGACTTTATCGGAGATGCTAGAACATCAATAGTTGATGCTAATGCAGGTATTGAACTTAATGGCTCTTTCTTTAAATTTGTTACTTGGTATGATAACGAAGCGGGATACTCAAACAAACTACTCGATTTAGCAGCACACGTTAGTCAATTATAATTACATGAAACTTATTATTGATAGCGGCTCAACCAAAACGGATTGGATTGCTCTTGATGCGCAAAATGATGTGCTTTTCGAAACGCAGACTTTAGGTCTAAATCCTCAAGTGCTTTCCGACCATATTCTTGAAGAACGTATCATTAATAATTACGACTTATACCGCAAGCGTAAATCTGTGAACTACATTCATTTTTACGGTGCTGGTTGTGGTACTAAGCCACCTAGAGTATTGCTAAAGAAAGTGCTACAAAGCATTTTTACAAGCGCAATAATTGAGGTTAAAGAAGATACTTACGCTGCTGTTTATGCTGTAACTAAACCTGGAGAAAAAAGTATTGTTTGTATCCTCGGAACTGGATCGAACTGTAGTTACTTTGATGGACAAGAGGTTGAACAACGAATAGATTCATTGGGTTACATATTGATGGACGATGGAAGTGGAAATTACTTTGGACGTCAGTTATTGCGTGATTATTATTTTAATAAAATACCTGCGAAAATGGCTGCTATTTTTGAAGAGTCATTTGATTTATCATCAGAGTCTATCAAGTCTAACCTTTATAAAAAATCAAACCCAAATACTTATTTGGCAACATTTGCTCGTTTCTTAATTGAAAATAAAGAAAATGAGTATAGCCAAAAATTAATCAAAAAAGGATTTGATTTGTTTGCAATAAATCAGATACTACAATTTGATAACGCGAAAAGTTTGCCTATACATTTTATAGGCTCAATAGCTTTTTATCTTAAAGATGAGCTAACAATAGTCTTAAATGATTTGGGATTAACTATTGGTAGTGTACACAAAAAGCCAATTGAAGGTTTAGTGGAATACCATTTAAAAATGTCCTAGACTACTGCTATAAGTGATATCTCTACGTTTACATGCTTAGGGAGCATGGTTACCTGAACGGTTTCCCTAGCAGGTGCATTTTGATTGTCAAAATAAGTGCTGTATACTTTGTTTATTTCACTAAAGTCATTCATGTTTAAAATAAATATGCTACACTTAACAACGTTTGAAAAATGAAAACCTGCTGCGTCCAACACAGCACCCAAGTTTTCCATTACTTGTTTTGTTTCTTCTACGATGTTTCCAGTAACTAATTCATCTGTGGCAGGGTTTATTGCTATCTGACCACTGGCATATAGGGTATTATTTACCAATATGGCTTGATTGTATGGTCCAATAGGCATAGGTGCTTTGTCTGTTTTGATGATAGTCTTCATATAACTAAATTAAAGTCTTTTATCTGGTTCACGCCGTTTCTCGTATTTTAAATCTCGTAGTATGCCAGATTTAACACCAATAAAGAAAAACCATGATTCGCGGTTTCCAAATGGTGTCCAAGAAATATTCATTGACCAACTGTCAAGATCTCGATCAATACCAAGATTGGTAAATGTCACACCTTTATTTCTAAAGTCATAACCAGAAGACACATTAACTTTCCACTTTGGTGTAAGCGACACATTTGCTGATGCCATCAATGAGTTGTTACTGATTTGACGTTCCTCTTTATTATTTGAATATGTAAAACTATGTTTCAAGTTTATACTCCATGGAATATTTGTTGTGTAGAAGGTAGTATTTTTTTTCTCCTGCGATTCTTCACCGTCAACTTCATCTGGATTACCAAAATCCCTCTGTTCATCTAAGGCCCTATTATTGTTCAAGCCTGGAATATTTCCACCGCTGTTCTCATCAGAGTCATTCTTTTTACCCCCCTTACTTTTGAAATTATATCCCCAGTTAAAGTTTGCACTTGTCATTCTAAGAACTGGGCCGCCATTGCTGGCGCTAAAGGTATTTATACGTCGCTTGTTTTCGTCCAATGCATATGGATCAAATGTTGCCCCAACATTTATGTTGAGTTTGTTGTCCATGAGCGGTATGACTGTGCTCATGCGTATGGGACTCCACCGAAGGGAATCAGCTGTTATATTATAATTTGTACTAAAATTTAAATTGTTTAGTATTTTAATTTTTTTAAGTTCAGTTTTTGTTGAGTCTTTATCCTTTATTTTGGCTTCCAAATTATTTCGTATAGTTATACCTATTGAACTAGATTTGGTGTTGCCAGGCCTGCCGTACAGTCCTTCTTCAAATCGGGTGTATTCACTGGTATTTCCATCTGCATCAATGATGTATTCGTCGTAATACTTTTCAAAACTCGGACTGTTACTATAGTTAACGTTTGTATTTATTACGTGACGTATGCTTTGGATTTTCTTATCCTCTTTAAAATTAAACACCCCATAAAGCGTAGTATTAGCACCCATGCTAAAGTTATATTGTGCAAATCGGTCAAAACCTGTTATAGTATCCTGTTCGGGAATAGCATTGATAATTATATCATAATCATATTTTTTTGTGGTCTGATTGGTCCAAACCTCTTGATAGTTTCCCCCCAATGTAAAATTAAAATGTTTCGCTATTTTGAAATTGGTATTAATTGGTATATTGTGTTGCATTGCTGATTTAGCACCATAAAATAAGCCTTTTTCAGAAATAATATCATCAGTCGTATTAATACGATTGTCACCTCTCATGCTGTATTGAAAATTTATATTTTGTAAAACTCCTTTCTTTATGGAGTTACGCTTAACAAACGGGTAAATACGTTCCATATTGGCAGTCATTGAGGGCAAAGTCATATTTACAGTCTTCGTGCGTGTGTTCTGACTATGTGTGGCCGATAAGGATAGGTTTACAGATGGATATTTGGGAAACGTTCTAGTGTATGAAACTGAAGAGTTCAAAGTATTATTCAAAAAGTTTGTTGTGTTGATCTGATTAAGAGACTCTCTAAAGTAGTCGCTGGCACCTAGATTGACAGATGCAGAAAACCTACTATTTGGATTTGATTTACCGTCTTTGCTATGCGACCATCTAAGGTTGAATATGGTAGATTTGCTATAATCTGGAAGTCCGCGCTCACCATTTATTAAATTTTCATAGCGAAAGCTAAAATTTCCTCTATAACGGTAACGTTTGTTGTAGTTGCTTTCTACACGAAAGCCATAACTACCATTAGTGTAGTAATCACCAAGTGTAGCAACATCTAAATTGTCGTTTATTACAAAATAGTATCCGCCATTTTGAAGAAAATAGCCCCTGTTAAAATTTTCACCTATGGTGGGGAATAAAAACCCTGTTGCACGATTTTGTGTCATGGGAAAATATGCAAAAGGTAAGAATAAAGGAGTAGGTACGTCGGCAATATAGAGGTTGCTTAAACCTGAAATCATTTTTCGTTTGGGAACAAACTTTGCTGTTCTAACACGGATATAATATTCTGGATCGTCTACATCTTTAGCAGTTGTTATCTTGGCGTTGCGTAGATAGTAAACAGAATCGTTTTGTTTTTTTGTTGTAGTTGCCTTAACATTCATGCCCTGTTGCTCACTTCTAGAGTTCCAAATAATAGCCTTTTTGGAATCAAAATTAAAGCGAATTGAATCTGGAAAAATCTCATCAACTCCTTGTTTAAATACTGGCGGCTGTATAAAATTTCCTAACGAGTCTTTTATGCGACCTGCAGAAACTTCATTAGTGGTGTAATCTAATACTATAACCCCAGACTTTAACTCAATGTCTTGGTAGTATAATTCTGCACCATCATACATGTAAAGCTTATTTTCCTTTCGGTTTACAATCATATAACCATCGGCGTGTCTTTTGATTTTATCGACTAATACATCTTTTTTTTCAATGACACTATCTTGAAACGTGGTGTCAACAACTGCTATGTCAGTAACTGATTTTTGAGCAAAGCCCAGGACACTTAATAAAAGCATAAGACAACAAAAATGCTGTTTACACGCGGTGCCATAATAATGTATTACTTTTGACAAGGACATTTACTTGAATTCACCAAAAATACACATATTTTATCCAGAATGCACTTCATTAAAATTGCTTTATTATTAACTGCTATTGTTTTAAGCTTTCAGATCAAATTGTATGCCCAAAATAACAAGCTTTTTACCGTAGTGATTGATGCAGGTCATGGTGGAAAAGATCCTGGAAATAGAGGTAATAAATATTATGAAAAAAAAATAGCGCTTAATATCGCGCTTAAAACGGGTACTATTCTCGAAAAAGAAAAAGGGGTGAAAATTGTTTACACAAGAAAATCAGATGTTTACATCACACTAAATGGAAGAGCCCGTATTGCCAATAAATCTAAAGCCGATTTATTTGTTTCCATTCACTGTGATGCCCATAATTCCGATGCCTATGGTGCTGGTACTTTTGTTTTAGGACTACATCGTAATCAAGATAATTTTCGCATTTCTCAAAAAGAAAACTCAGTAATATTTTTGGAGGACAATTATGAACAAGAATACGAGGGTTTTGATCCCAATAACCCCGAATCTGTAATTAGTTTGGTGTTGATGCAAGAAGATTATCTTAACCAAAGTATTGAAGCGGCAAATTATATTCAAGAGAGTTTTGTTAAAAACCTTAAACGAAAAAACAGGACCGTAAAGCAAGCTGGTTTTTTGGTGCTACGCAACACCTACATGCCAAGTGTGTTAGTTGAAACAGGCTTTCTGACCAATTCAAGAGAAGGCGCATATCTAAACTCTAAGCGCGGTCAAACCGAAATAAGTAGGGCTATTGCCAAAGCAATTATGAAGTATAAATCTTCTTTAGACGGTACCTTATTCACAGGTCTTGTTATGGATACGTTGCCACTTGAAACTACCAGCAGCGCACCAACAAGCAGCAATACATCGACGACTACGTTCCGAATTCAGATTGCTGCCAGCACCAAAAAGATGGAACTAAAACCTTATAATTTCAAGGGATTATCAGATATATCACGCATCAAAACGGGTAGTCTTTACAGGTATTACTATGGCTCATTTTCTTCATACAAATTGGCTAAAAGAGCAGTATCAAAACTTGCTAAAAAAGGTTATAAAGGAGCATATATAAAGGCATTTGAAGGCAATAAAGAACTGTCAATAACTCATGAAATGAAATCTAAATAAGCCTGTTTAGCTGCACAAATATTGTGTATTTTTGAAAAAACACTTCGATTTTGAAATTTTCTAATGAAATAAAAACAGCCTTGCTCTTCATTTTTGGGATAAGCTTATTTTTTATTGGTTTTAGCTATCTCAAATCCAACGATGTTTTTGTTTCTGACCGATTGTTTTACGGGGTTTATGACAGTACTGAGGGATTGCTAAACGGAACGCCTGTTACGATTAATGGTTATGAAGTAGGCTTCGTTGAGAATAGTGAGTTGATGTTTCCTAGCGGTAAAATTTTCGTCACTTTTAGGGTAGAAAACGATTTCCCTTTTTCCAAAAACAGCATTGCACAAATTTATGAGTCTGGTTTGATAGGGGGTAAAGCCCTGGCCATTATACCCGCCTTTGACAAAGCCGCTGATGCGGAATATGGTGACACGCTTCAGACTGCTGTAGCCCCTGGGCTTACAGATTTGGTGAACGAGAAATTATCACCATTACAAGAAAAAATTGAGAGCATGATTGTTCACGCAGATTCTGTATTGATTTCATTTAAAAATGTCATGGACGTTGAACGTCAAGAGGCTTTGCGTCAATCCATTGACCAGTTTAATGAAACCACTGCCGCACTAACCACCTTAACAAATGCACTTAGTAGCTCTGTCAACGATACTGACGGTGCCCTTAACAATACGTTTGATGCACTCGCACGTGCTTCGGAAAACGCTGCTGCCATAACTGATTCTTTACAACAAGCACCATTGGCTGCTACCATACGCATGCTTGAGCATTCTGCGATTAATCTATCAGACATTACAAACAAGGTAAGTGCAGGCGAAGGAACCCTAGGGAAACTCGTTCAAAGCGATTCGCTAGTAAACGCACTAAACGAAACCAACGTACAAGTACAACTGCTGTTGCAAGACTTGCGTCTTAACCCAAAAAGATACGTCCACTTTTCTCTCTTTGGCAAAAAGAATAAGACGTATGAAAAACCTGAAAAATAAGAGTAAAACATGGGCGCTTACGTGTCAAATATATTCTTTGGAGTACTTTTCTTTTCCTTAGTGGGATTGTTTACACGCAACATTCGCCGCATCATTCGCAATATAAAATTAGGTACTGCTGCTAACAGATTTGACAATCCCAAAAAACGTTGGTTGCACATGGCACGCATTGCGCTTGGCCAATCAAAAATGGTGCGCAAGCCGCTGTCTGGACTACTGCACGTTATTGTCTATGTTGGTTTTGTTGTAATCAACATTGAATTACTTGAAATTGTCATTGATGGCTTTTTGGGCACGCACCGTGTTTTNGCGNCATTTTTAGGAGGTTTCTACAATGTTCTAATCGNTACTTTTGAAGTGTTTGCTGCANTGGTATTGGTGAGTGTTATCNTGTTTTGGACNCGACGNAATGTGATGCGNATCAAACGTTTTTNGAGCGNNGAAATGAAAGGCTGGCCNAAATGGGATGCGGATATTATACTTTATGCTGAAGTANTGCTTATGGGCTTGTTCCTAACCATGAATGCGTCTGATTATTGGTTGCAGATNAANNCACAAGACCCACATTACCTCACNGCNGGTAGTTTTCCAGTAAGTCAATGGATACTTCCTCTTTTTGACGGNTTAAGTGTCNCTCAGGTTGTTGCNGTTGAACGNACNACTTGGTGGCTACACATCACNGGTATTTTACTTTTCTTAAACTATTTATATTACTCAAAACATCTGCATATCATCTTAGCGTTTCCCAATACTTGGTTTGCCAAACTGACGCCACAGGGTCAGTTTACGAATATGCAAGCGGTTACTGATGAAGTTAAGTTAATGTTAGATCCTAATGCTGATCCGTATGCTGCTCCTGCTTCTGATTCTGCTTCTAGTACATTTGGCGCTGCTGATGTAGGCGATTTAAATTGGGTGCAATTGATGAATGCCTATTCGTGTACTGAATGTGGAAGGTGTACGGCTGAATGTCCTGCTAGCCAAACAGGAAAAAAGCTTTCGCCTAGAAAAATAATGATGGATACGCGAGACCGTCTAACAGAAGTAGGCGACGCTTTGAACAAGGGCAATGAACCCAATGCAAATACCCTCTTGGATAATTATATATCAAGAGAAGAATTGTGGGCCTGTACGTCTTGCAACGCTTGTGTTGAAGCTTGTCCAATAGCAATTGATCCACTTTCAATTATTACAGAAATGCGTCGCTATATTGTTATGGAACAATCAGCAGCACCAAAAGAACTAAATAACATGATGTCCAACGTAGAAAACAACGGTGCTCCTTGGCCATTCAATCAACAAGACCGTATCATATGGCGTGAAGAAATAAATATATAGACATGAACCAAGAAAAAGTAGATAAATTATTACAAGAAAAACTGGAAGACGGTGAACATATTAGCCCGGTTCTTCCAGAAGGGGTAAAAAACTATCTAATCGATATTGATGGTACCATTTGTGATGATATTCCCAATGAGGAGCCAGAGCGTATGGCTACAGCTAAATTGTATACTGATGCATTGGAAACCTTGAATAAGTGGTATAACGAAGGTCATATGATTTGTTTTTTCACTTCAAGAACCGAAGACCACCGCAAAGTAACCGAAGACTGGTTAAACAAATACGGATTTAAATATCATTCCCTGCTTATGGGCAAACCACGTGGCGGAAACTATCACTGGGTAGACAACCACCTGGTTAAGGCAACACGTTATAACGGTAAATTCACCGATCTAGTTGAAAAAGAAGTGACTATTGAGGTCTTTGACGATGGACAACACGACTAACATACCAACAATGGCCGAATTAGTAGCACTAGGCAAACAGCCTGAGGTGCTTTTTTGGGTGGGTTGTGCCGGAAGTTTCGATGACCGTGCAAAGAAAATAACCAAGGCTTTAGTAAAATTATTAATAAAAGCCGAAATTTCTTTTGCCGTACTTGGACCAGAAGAAAGCTGTACGGGAGATCCTGCTAAGCGTGCTGGCAATGAGTTTTTGTTTCAAATGCAAGCCATGACTAATATTGAGGTCCTCAATGGTTATGAAGTAAAAAAAATAGTTACGGCCTGTCCGCACTGCTTTAACACATTGAAGAACGAGTATCCGGGATTGGGTGGGCACTATAAAGTGATGCACCACACTCAATTCCTAAAAAAATTACTTGATGACGGAAAACTTAAGGTTAAGGGTGGGCAATTCAAAGGTAAGCGGATTACATTTCACGATCCCTGTTATTTGGGACGTGCAAATAATGAATATGAAGCGCCCAGAGAAGTTTTGACCAAGTTGGAGGGCGAGTTGATTGAAATGAAAAGTTGTAAAGCCAAAGGGCTTTGCTGTGGTGCTGGTGGCGCGCAGATGTTTAAAGACGCAGAAACTGGTAAAAAAGAGATTAATATTGAACGTACAGAACAGGCCTTGGAAACTAAACCCGATATTATTGCTGCAGGTTGCCCTTTTTGTAATACAATGATGACCGACGGAGTTAAGAACAAAGAAAAAGAAAGATCCATTGCAGTAATGGATATCGCTGAACTTATCCAACAAGCAGAGGACTTATAATATGCAAGTACCATTTGATACATTATCTGATGAAGCACGTGTATGGATTTATCCATCAAGTCGCGCTTTTACTCTTAAAGAATGTGAAAAAATTACTGCAAAATTAAATACCTTTCTAACCGAATGGACGGCACATGGCGCATCACTTAACGCTGGGGTTAGTATACCTTACAAACGTTTTATTGTTATAGCTTTAGATGAAAGCCAACAAGGAGCTACGGGATGTTCTATAGATGCTTCTGTAAAAATCATTCAAGAAATTGAGGCAATCTATTCGGTTACCCTTTTAGACAAAATGAATGTTAGCTTTAAGCAAGGGGGGTACATTACTTACAAGCCATTGGTGGATTTTAAGCAAATGATCAAAAGTAAATCAGTAACAAAAAACACCATAGTATTCAATAATTTGGTAGTAAATAAGGAAGAGTTTTTGACACAATGGGAAGTCCCTGCCCACCAAAGTTGGCATTCACGTTATTTTTGACCTACATTTAAGGTATGTTTCGTTTTTTGTTTACGATTTTATTTGCGGTATCACTAGTTCACTCTCAATCTCAACAATCATGGGTAGATAGCCTTTATACTCAAATGACCCTAGATCAAAAAATTGGACAACTTTTTATGGTCATGGCTTATCCAGATGGGAACAACTCCAAAAAGATAGCAACAAGCCATCAAATACAAAAACAGCATATTGGCGGGGGTTTATTTTCAAAAGGAACGATTAAACAACAGCTCATTGATACCCGTGACTATCAAAATCAATCCTCAGTTCCTTTGCTTATTGCTGCAGATGCAGAGTGGGGTATGGCCATGCGCTTGACAGATATATCCGCTTATCCATACGCCATGACCCTAGGCGCATTATCAGACGGTCAATTGGTTTATGCCTTAGGTAAAAGAATAGGGTTGCGAAAACGCAGTATTGGTGTACATGTCACTTTTGCACCGGTTTTGGATGTTAATAGCCAATCAAATAATCCCATAATTGGCGTTCGTTCTTTTGGAGATGACCCAAGAAATGTCGCTAAACAAGGCATAGCCTTTATGGAAGGCTTACAAGCAGCAGGCCTTTGGGCGGTGGCTAAACATTTTCCCGGTCACGGTGCAGCAAAACAAGACTCGCACCTAGCTCTTCCTATCATCAGTAGTAGCAAAGAGGTACTTGACAGCATAGATCTATTACCATTTCGTTATTTGATTGATAACAAGCTCAAGGGGATTATGGTGGGTCATTTAGCTGTGCCCTCACTAACAGGGAATTACACTATTCCCGTTTCAACCTCATCAACTGTGTTAAATGATTTATTACAGAAGAAAATGGGTTTCAACGGACTTATTTTTACTGATGCACTCAATATGAATGGGATTACCGGTAGTACTAATAACCCGGCACTTAAGGCGTTTATGGCAGGTGCAGATGTATTGTTAATACCAGAAGACTTAACAAAATCCATTTCCAATATAAAATCCCATTACATTTCCGGTAAGATTACGCCAGCACGATTGGCACTATCGGTAAAAAAAATACTATCAGCTAAATACCAACTTACCTTGGACCAATCCAAAAGAGATTTTTATCAAGTTTTACCTTTTAATTCTGTTGATCGCTACTTACTTCAGGAAATAGCTGAGCAAAGTCTTGTATTGGTAAACCACAACGAGAATTTCCCCATAAAAGCAAAATCTAATTTGTATTTTGTTGCTCTGGGAATACAAAACGACAACACTTTTTTAAAAGCTCTTGGAAAATTCACCAGAGTCCGCGAGCTTTCTGCTTTTGAAGCAACAACTCACATCAGTCCAAATGAAACTTTGGTTGTAGGTATCTATGCAGATACCACAACTCCTTGGAAAAAACAGTATCTATCAACAACATCACTTCAACAATTGAAAAAATTATTAAAATATAAAAATGTACACGTTGTTGTTTTTGCAAAACCCTATGTTTTGCATCAGATTTCAAATTTAGGTGAATGTTCAAGCCTGTTGCTGGCACACCAACAAGAACCGGCTTTTATCAATGCTGCGGCACAAATGTTATTTGGAAAAATAAAGGCGTTGGGTAAATTACCCGTTACTACGGTTGGTTTTGATTGATTGTTTTGTGCTTATAGGTATTACTAATACTTTTGTTTGATGCGAATTAAAAAAAATATATTCTGTAAAATATTTTCAATATGAAAATTGCAATCGTTTGTTACCCGACCTATGGCGGGAGCGGAGTAGTGGCTACCGAACTAGGAATTTCCTTAGCAGAACGGGGTCATGAGGTACATTTTGTAAGTTATAAACAGCCGGTGCGCTTGCAGTCTTTGGTGGGTAACATCCACTTTCACGAGGTACATGTGCCACGCTACCCTCTTTTTCATTTCCAGCCATATGAGCTGGCACTTTCTAGTATGTTGGTAGAGATGGTAAAGCTGCATCAAATAGAATTGCTACACGTGCATTATGCAATTCCACATGCCTATGCGGCCTATATGGCCAAACAAATGCTCAAAGAAAACGGCATAGACATTCCATTGGTAACCACACTTCACGGGTCGGATATTACCTTAGTTGGAAGCCATCCCTTCTATAAACCTGCCGTTACTTTTAGTATTAATAATTCAGACGTTGTAACTGCTGTTTCAAAAGATTTGCGCGGCGACACTTTTAGCTTGTTTGAAGTACATAAAGAAATTTATGTGGTGCCTAACTTTATCAACATATCGCGTTATGACAACATTAGGGTAAATTGTGAGCGTTCAACAGTTGCTGCTGCAAATGAGGTAATACTTACACATGTAAGCAACTTTAGACCTGTAAAACGTGTGCTGGACGTCATTGAAACCTTTGCGAAAGTTCGACAGAAAATGTCTGCAAAACTTATGATGGTAGGTGATGGGCCAGACCGCTTAACTGCTGAAAACCGCTGTCGAGAATTAAACATTTGGGATGATGTTGTCTTTTATGGTAAAACAGATGAAGTTAGTAAAATTTTATGCTATTCTGACTTGTTGTTGTTGCCCTCACAAACCGAAAGCTTTGGACTTGCTGCCTTGGAAGCAATGGCTGCAGCCACTCCAGTAATTTCAACCAATACGGGCGGATTACCAGAGCTAAACATGCATGGGAAAACAGGTTATCTCACTTCTGTTGGTGATGTTGATACTATGGCCAAACATGCTATCGCATTATTGTCTGATAAAGAAAAGCTCACTTTGTTTAAGCATCAAGCATACGAGTCTGCATGTCGTTTTGATGTGCTTCAAATTGTACCCGCATACGAGAAAATGTATCAAAAAGCTTTAGCTTAAACTAAATTCGAAATACGCCAAAAGCATCACTACCTTCAATGTTATCGTTATAGACAGTAGCTAAACACAGGCTCAGGTATTTGCGTGTATCTCGAGGATTTATCACCCCATCATCCCAAAGCTCTGAAGTAGCATGCCAGACACTCGCCTTTTGCTTGGCTTCTTGATACATAGCATCTTTGGCTTTTTTAAGCATTTTTTCATCTACTTTTTTGTTGAGCGATGCTGCAGATTGACGTTTGACAATTTCCATGACACCCGACAATTGTTCAGCGCCCATTACACCGGATTGAACATTTGGGTAAGAGAACAAAAAGCGAGGTTGAAAAGAACGCCCACACATTGCATAATTTCCAGCACCATACGAGTTGCCAATCAACAAGCTTATGTGTGGTACTGTGCTACCTGAAACGGCGTGTATCAATTGCGCACCACTATTTATCATTCCTTTTTGTTCGTATTGCTTACCTACCATAAAACCAGTGGTATTGTGGATGAACAATAGCGGTGTATTCGATTTGTTTGCTAGTTGAATAAACTGTGTGGCTTTCTGAGCCGACTCGGCAAAGATAACTCCGTTGTTGGCAATGATACCAACGGGATATCCATTGATATTAGCCCAGCAACATACCATTGTAATTCCGTAGTTGGTTTTAAATTCAGTAAATTCAGAGTTATCGACAATACGAACTAATACCTCTCTGATATCTATTGCTCTCTTGAGGTTGGCTGGTATGATACCCAAAAGTTCTTCAGCGTTGTATCTTGGTGGTACAACTGGTGCATGTGGTACTGCGTATGGTTTTGCGGGTTTCAAGGTTTTTACCACGTCCCTAGCAATGCTAATGGCATCTTGCTCATCCTCAGCCAAAAAATCTGCTACACCAGAGATACGGCTGTGCATATTAGCTCCGCCAAGTTCTTCGTCGTTTGCAATTTCTTTAGTTGCCATTTTCACTAGTGGAGGCCCTGCTAAAAATACTTTTGCAGCATCTCTTTGCATAATGGTGTAGTCCGACATACCAGGAACATAGGCTCCCCCAGCTGTGGCATTTCCAAATACAACAGAAATTGTTGGAATTCCAAGCTTGGAACGTCTTGACATTTCTCTAAAAGAAGCACCGTAATTGTTAAAAATACGGTCTTGGTCGGGTAGATTTGCACCACCACTTTCAACCAAATTGATGGTAGGTAGTTTGTTTTCTAATGCGATATCACCCAAGCGTAATACCTTTAAACTTGTCGCATAGTCCACTGCACCGCCTTTACGTGTGCCTAGGTTTGCATTAATCAAACAAAGTCGAGTGTTTACATAGCCAATTCCAGCCACTGTAGTACCACCTGGACCAAAGCCTCCTTCGTGCATGAGTCCTGCCAATGGCATCAACTCTAAGAATGGACTGTCTTTATCCAACAATAATGCAATTCGTTCACGTGCTAAAAATTTACCACGCTTACGCGCACGCCCAATTGAAGCTTCTGTGCCTTGTATTTGGCTGTTTTTGAGCTGTTGTTGCAATTCCAACACCAGTTTTTCCATTTCAGCGTAGTTTTCCTTATAACTCGCTTTATTTGTTTTTATGTTAGATTTAAATGGTCTCATAAATTATAAATCACTGTAAAAGTACAAACTTGCTTTAATATCAACTTATATGCTTAATTGTTTTTGTTATTAATTATTTTGCAATGATTCATCCAAAACAGAATATAGCTGAACTTATAGTTGTACTTCAAACACGCATTGAAAAAAGCAGTTTAAGGGTAAGTGCGTAAGATAAAATTGATACCGTGCTAGAAAATTTGCGACGTATGTTGAAAGGTAAGTAGCTTAAAATCAATATATTTGAAAGATGGAAAGCCTAGTCCAATATTTTGAAACCATTCCCTCACTTCACCGTAGTATTATATTGGTAGGTGGCATTACTTTCTTTTGGTTGTTGGAAGGACTAATGCCTATGCGTAGTTTACGCTACAAAAAATGGCGTCATGCTTGGCCTAACTTCTTTTTTACGGCAACTTCTGTTTTGGTGAACTTCTTTTTAGCTTTTTTGCTGTTGCAAACGGCTGATTGGACACAGGCGAACTCATTTGGACTACTACAGATTGTTGCATTGCCTTTTTGGGTCTCTGTGGTTTTGTGTGTATTGCTTTTAGATTTTATCGGTGCTTATTTAGCGCACTTGGTCGAACACAAGGTAAAGCCACTTTGGATGGTGCATTTGGTACATCATTCTGATCATCACGTTGATACCACAACCGCTAATCGCCATCATCCGCTAGAGAGCTTGGTTCGTTTTTTTTTCACGTTATTGGCTGTTTTTATTTTGGGTGCACCCATTGGTGTGGTGATGCTTTATCAATCGCTGTCGGTGGTTTTAAGCCAGTTTAACCACGCCAACATAAATCTACCCACAAAGCTTGACCAATGGCTCAGTTATGTGTTGGTAACGCCGCATATGCACAAGGTGCATCACCACCATGTGCTCCCGTATACGGATAGTAACTATGGCAATATATTTTCAATTTGGGATCGCTTATTGGGCACGTATAAAAACTTGGATGCAGAACGTATCGTTTATGGTGTTGATGTTTTTCCAAACGATGACAAAAACAGTAGGGTTGGGAGCTTGCTTGAGCAACCTTTTCAACCTTATCAAAAACCAACCACACAAGTTCACTAATACTTTGCTACATTGTTTAAAACTTGAATTTTATGAAAAAAGCAGGTTATTTTCTTTGTTTTGCATTTTTGATGTTGTCGTTTAAATGTACAGGTGATGATATTAATGCAGGCTGTCTTACTAAACCAACGCCCGACATTGTTTGTACTGAGGAATATGTGCCTGTTTGTGGCTGTGATGACAAGACCTATGGCAATGACTGTTTTGCTACTGTTGCGGGTGTGCTGACATGGACAGAAGGGGCTTGTGAGTAAACCCTAGATAAGCAGTTGATGTTAACTGTTATTAAGTATTTATATTATTTAAAATATAGATTATTTGGCTTTCATTTTTTTGTAAATTGAAGCTCAATTAAACAAAGCACAATGAAACACATAATTTTAATTTTTACAGCATTACTTTTGCTTACATCTTGTACGCAAAATACAAATCCATCATTTGAAAAGAACGTTGAACTTGCCAAAACGTGGTTTTCTACTTTTGAATCAGAGGACCTAGAAACCATATCTAGTATGTTTGCCGAAGAAGTGGAATACCAAGGGGCTTTTTACGGAACGGAGCTTATGACTACTAAAGAACAAGTACTTGGCTATATGGGCGGATGGCACGCTGCCATGGATAGTATTACATATACACCAGAAAACTTTTTACCGGGTGTAGACCCAGAAACTAACCTTCCCAACGGAAGTGTTCGTACTTATGGTACTTGGCGTGGAACAAGTGTGGCTTCAGGCAAAAGCTTTGAAGCTAAGTTCTATCACTATATGACTTTTAATGATAACGGGCTTATCATCAACGGTGGTGATTATGGCGATGCTATGGGCGTTATGATGGCCGTTGCACCTGACGCAGAATAAATAACACTCCTTACACTTTTAAAGCACCTTTGGTTTCTAAATAAGCTTGGACTAGAGGTGTTTTTTTACGCTCATACGCTGTTGGGGGCATTACTTATTTTAAAATAACTAAATTGTTAAAAAAATTTTAACGTCTATGAAATTTTTAAACACTTATTATCCTATTATTTTGGCTTTTATCAGCTTTGTTTACTCTGTATACCTATGGTTTACGGGGAATGAGCTAGAAGGTATCTACGTAGGACTTTGGCCCATTACCATTTTGGGATTTTCCATTGCCATTAGACAAAGACGTAAAGATGACTAATAGCATTATGTTTTTTATCGGATTGGGTATTGTGCTGGTCTATACTTTTTTTTTAATAGCTATCATTTCGAAACAGCACAAGGCAGCCAAAAAGGAACAAGCTGCATCATTTGATGTCTTAGATATGGACGGCATGGGCAATCAGGGTAGGGTACCCACCAAAAAAGCCAAGAACCGGGCGTAACTTTTTGTTTTATTTATTACGCCCGTTACAGCAGCATATATGTAAGTCGTGATCAATCCTTGCAGTAACTCGTAATAAATGAAGTTATTGTGTTGTTTGTCATAATTGAGTTTTTAGCTACTTAAACTTTATTTTTTTAAAACTTAATAATACTGAAAACAGCTTGATTGGATTAAGCTTGTGTTTACGTTGGCTAAAGGACGTGCTTAAACGATTAAAAAAAGCATCGTAGGCACGTATGATGGCATATACATGTTCAAACTTAAGTTTTATCATAAAAAACAATACGAGAGTGGTGTCAAAAACCCCACGTGCCAAATAAACCCATAACAATGGCATGAGTGGTAGTGTTTTGGTATATGTGAGCAGAGAATTGCGTATGTTATAGTATAATTTTCTTGGGTTTTCTTTAGAAAGACTGGCAGCACCCTTATGAAATACTTCACTCTTACCCACTGCCCAAACCTGATGACCCTTGGCCTGTGCACGTAGGCATAAATCAATTTCTTCAAAATGCATAAAAAAAGAAGCGTCAAAACCATTCAAGGCGTCAAAGACCGATTTTCGTATCACCAAACAAGCTCCACTAGCCCATGTGACCTGCATATTGTTGTCGTATTGTCCGTTGTCTTTTTCGCATTTGTTTCCTACGCGACCACGACAATAGGGGAGTCCCATGATGTCCAAATATCCCCCTGCAGCACCCGCATACTCAAAATGGTCTGGCCTAGCCAAATCCTTGATTTTGGGTTGAACCACAGCCACCTCAGGATGAGCTTTTAAAAAATCGTTTATCGGTAGCAGCCAATTAGGTGTTACCTCGATATCTGAATTCAATAAACAAACCACTTCAGCGTCAATTTGTTGTAATCCTTTGTTGTAGCCACCTGCATAGCCAGCGTTATCATCTAAGGCAATAGTTGTAACCATCGGAAATGTTTCCCCAACTACTGCCAATGAATTGTCTGTTGATTTGTTGTCAATAACATATACCTTGGCATTTGTACTGTGCGCCAATATGGAGGGCAAAAACTCTTGTAAAAATTCCGCACCATTGTAATTCAATATGGCAATGGCTATTGTCATAAGGCAAGTACTTTTGAGGGAAAGTTTGGCACAAAGTGATAGGCCTGTCGCTCATAGTCTATCTGGCAATAAATATGCTGTAATCCGTTGGTCAACATCAGGTAGTCGGCTTTTAGTACTAGCTGATAACGGGCAATTTGGTCAAAGGTTAACTGCGTTATAGGCACTTCTGGCGCTTTACACTCTACCAATAGTGCAATAGACGCATTGGCGCCAGCCACGACCACATCAAAACGTTTTTGTTTCCCCATGACCTCAAATTTTTTTTCAATGCTCAAGCGTGTCTTGCTTATGCCCTTGTCCATCAAATCCTGAATGACGTGTTGACGCACCCATTCTTCTGGCGTAAGCAACACAAACTTTTTTCGGATCGGATCCAATATAAAGCGTTTCTTTTCGCTACTTTTGGTAGTAAAGCTAAAAGTCGGGAATGCCAAGACTTGCATAACCACAAAAGTGCTAAATTATTTTTCAATTGGATGCATACACAAGCATTAAGCGTGCTATTTTAGATCGAAATTTTACACCTATCTACTTTTTGATGGGAAATGAACCCTTTTTTGTTGACCAATTAAGTCAATTGCTTATCGATACTGTACTCTACGAAGATCAGCGTGATTTTAACCAGACCATATTGTACGGTAAAGACACCACTATTGAAGAAATTGTAACAGTTTGTAAGCGTTTTCCAATGATGGCAGACCATCAATTGGTGGTTGTACGTGAAGCCCATGCACTCAGCCGAAGTATTGAGAAACTGGTGGCCTATGCAGCACAACCCCAAACTACTACAGTTTTGGTAATTTGTTACAAAAACAAAGAATTAGATAAGCGCAAAAAGCTGTACAAGGCAATTGCCAAGAACGGAACCATTGTGGAAACTAAAAATATTTATGACGACAAGCTACCTGTTTGGATTGAGCAGTGTGTACGCGAACAAAAACGAAAGATTGATTTTAAAGCTGCTGCCGTTTTGGCTGAGAGCGTGGGTGGCGATTTAGGTATCCTCTACAATCAAATCAACAAACTCTGTTTAGTGGTTGCTTCAGGGGAGTCCATTACTGCAAACCACGTTGAGCAGCATGTGGGCATCAGTAAAGAATACAACAACTTTGAGTTACGCAAAGCTCTGGGCAACGGTCATACGGCCAAAGCCTATACAATCGCAGATTTCTTTGGTAGTCATCCACGACAACACCCACTACTGGGTACCATAAGGAGTCTACACAACTACTTTATGCAATTACTTACCTACCACGGTTTACGATCTAAAAATCCCAATACCGTAGCCAAAGCCTTGGGTATTCATCCGTTTTTTGTGATTGAAATTGAACAAGCGGCAAGGCGGTATCCTCTAAAATCCATAGTGCCCATTTTGGGAATTATCAAAAAAGCAGATTTGGCCGTCAAAGGTGTTGATGCCGTTCCTAGACCCGAGAGAGAAGTGTTGCAAGAGCTGATAAGCCATATTGTTTAGAGTGCAGGGTATTGATTCGGGTTCGCCTCGTGAATAATGTTATAGGCAGCTTCCACAATATCTTCTTTAGATGGTTTAGAAAAATAATCTCCATCTGTGCCATAGGCAGGTCGATGGTCTTTAGCTGTTAGTAAGCTGGGTTGGCTATCCAAATGAGGATAAATGTCTTGGTTTTCCAACAACTGACTTAGGATATAAGCCGTACCACCACCAGGAACATCTTCATCAACAATCAACAGTCGGTTTGTTTTTTCTACACTTGCGCCAATAATATTGGTGGAATCAAAAGGAATTAGCGATTGTACATCTATTACGTCTGATGTAATGTGCATTTGTGCCAAGGTTTCAGCAGCTTCCTCAACCAGTCGGAGCGTAGATCCATAGGAGACCATAGTAATATCATTTCCAGTACGTAGTTGTTCAGCAATACCAAGAGGAACTGTAAATTCACCAAGATTTTCAGGTTTTTTTTCTTTTAAACGGTAGCCATTGAGTGGTTCAATGACCAAAGCAGGATCTTGACCTTGAAGGAGGGTATTGTAGATCCCACTAGCCTGAGTAAGGTTACGAGGAACCATTATAAATATACCACGAAGCAAACTTACCAAACCACCCATGGGAGAGCCCGAATGCCAGATACCTTCTAAGCGGTGGCCACGAGTACGAATAATAAGGGGTGCACGTTGCTTGCCACGTGTGCGGTAGTGGAGTGTGGCCAAATCATCACTCATTATCTGCAGTGCATAAAGGACATAATCTAAATATTGTATTTCAGCAATAGGCCTTAGACCACGAAAAGCCATACCAATACCTTCGCCAATAATGGTAGCTTCACGAATGCCACGGTCAGCCACACGTTCTTCGCCATAGCGTGCTTGAAGCCCTTCTAAACCTTGATTCACATCGCCTATCTTGCCACTGTCTTCACCAAATATCAAAAGCTTGGGATATTGTTCCAATAAAGCATTAAAATTGTCTCGCAATACCACCCGTCCGTCAACAAGAATCGAATCTTCGTTGTACATGGCAGGAATGCACGCAACATTTAAGGAGGAGTTATTGTATTCGTTGTAAAGTTTATCGCTGTAAATCGTCTGCGTGTTTTTTTGTTTTCTATGCCACCAATCCTGCAATACCTTTCTATTAGCTGTTGGGGTGCTGCGTGTGAGCCATAGGAGTTCACGGACAGCCGCATAGATCGTTTTACGGAAAGGTAAATTTTTCTTGGATAACACCTTAGTAATGTGCACAAGTGCATCCGAATCTTGTGCGTTTACAATAATTGCTTGCGCTAATTGTTGTGCTTCTTGTCGTTCTTCTTCAATATGAGCTAAATAGGCATTCCAGGAAGTAGTTTTAGCTACTTTAGCAGCTGTTGTTGCCTTTTCTTCAAGGGCACTAAGTTCATCTTGAGTTGCTACTTTCTTTTCTATTATCCAGTTCCTAAAGGTTAGGTTACAGTCAAATTCTTTTTCCCATTGCAAGCGCGTTTCGGATTTGTAACGCTCGTGTGACCCAGAAGTTGAATGCCCTAGGGGTTGAGTAAGTTCTTGGACATGAATCAACACAGGAACGTGAGCGATTCGTGCCATCTCACTGGCGCGTGTATAGGCTTCAACTAGGGCAGGGTAGTTCCAACCGGCTACTTCAATAATTTCAATACCCCTCTTATCATCATTGCGTTGCATGCCGCGCATCGCCTCTGAAATACTTTCTTTAACGGTTTGAAATGCGTTGTCTACCGATATACCGTATCCATCGTCCCATACACTGATGATCATGGGCACTTGCAATACACCTGCGGCATTAAGCGTTTCAAAAAACAACCCTTCGCTTGTGCTGGCATTTCCAATTGTGCCCCAAGCAACTTCGTTTCCTTGGTGAGAGAGGTTTTCATCTCTCATGGAGGCTACCTTTCGAAACAACTTGGAGGCGTGTGCCAAGCCCAGAAGCCTTGGCATTTGTGCAGCGGTACAAGAAACGTCAGAAAAGGAATTTTTTGATTCGACCAATGGCAGTAGATTACCCTCACTATCCAGCGTGTCGGTATTAAAATGTCCCACCATTTGTCTACCAGAAGACATGGGTTCTGCAATATGATCGGCATGGCCGTAGACGCTAGCAAATATATGTTCAGGCTTTAATCCACCAATAGACATCATAAAGGTCTGATCACGATAATATCCCGATCTGTAATCGCCGTTTTTAAAAACTTTCGCCATGGCAATTTGTGCGAGCTCTTTACCGTCGCCAAAAATTCCAAACTTCCCTTTGCCAGAAAGCACTTCTTTTCTACCTAAAATACTTATCTGACGGCTGAGTGCCGCAATGTAGTAATCGTTAAGTACATCCGACTTAAAATCTTTTAAGGTGCCTTTAGATGAAGCTAGGTTGACTGATTTCATAAAGTTTTGCAAATTTACGAAAAATAGGACTAGCCTTAATCTATTAGAACCAACTTCGTGAAAATAGCTTAGCCAGAGAGGCTGGGCGTAGGGATAATTGAAAACGTATGTGTTTGGGATAGGCGTTGTTTGTGTAAATAGCGCCATTCGAATTGTAAATGGGGAAATGTACTTCAAAAAAGTCCGGAACTAGATTAAGGGTTATACCAGTACCCCAATGGGTTTCGGGTGTTTTAAAATTGCTTTTGACCCAGCCAATTTCGGCGTATCCCTCAATCCATCTCCAGATGGTTATAGCCGATTGGGCGGTCATTAGCCATTGGTTAGCGCTTGTTAGGTTGCCTGTAGTGCGTAGTGCTCCCTCGGCTTTAATGTATTGTTGACTGAAAAAGCCATCTGCTTCTGAACGCCCATAGAGGTCGTATTGAAATAAATAATCATTAACACGAGATACGTTAAAATCATAATAGCTGTCGTTTGCATTATTGGATAAGAATGTTCCTGCAAATATCCGCATTGTCCACCTTCTGTTGGGGCCGTAATAAGTAATGTATTCACTATCAAAGCTTAGTTTTTTAAAATTACGTGACATTTGTGCTTCAATCTTGTATGAGAAATTATCCAATGCGGTACCTTTTCGAGATTCAAAACTAGCCAAGCTTACGCCATATCCCCTTCGTTCGTCTTCTAATGGCAAATCATCTAATCGTACTGATACGTGACGTATTTGCAATGATGCGCGTTGTTTGTTTTGAATCCCCTTTGGACGGAAATAAAATATCAATGAAGGAGTAAAAACAGTATAACGCAATTGGGGCGCATAATGATACGAAGAGCCAAACAGGTTAATTCGGGTTAAATGATGACTGCTATTTTCGTTGTAAAAATCCGCTATCATATAGCCCATACCACTTATTTGTTGTCGTTTAACACCATATTGAGGACTTAATTTAAAGCGATATTTATTGGCTAGAATACTGCTGTTAGCTATTGAAATACCGCCAAGCAGTCCATCATAATAATTGTAGGCAAACTCAGGTTTATAAAGCAGTAATGCCGTGCCGCTTTTTGATATGTCTTGTAGAAACCTAAATTTCAGATTATTTCGAAACAGTCCATTACCAAGCTGGTAGGTGTTGTTGTTTAATTGTTGCTCTGGGATGTAGTGGTTTTCGTTGACAGTAAACGTTTTCACTTTAGCGTTTTTATAGTTTTGTTCAAAGGGTAGGTCTTGGCTCATAAGCCAATCGGTTTGCTTAGCGCCACTGGTCAAAATCTTTTTGACTGGAATTGCTATTTCGGGGTGAGTACTGCTGATTCGAATTCGCGATATTTCAGCATTCAATTTTTTTCCTTGAAGTTTTAAGTCCACATTATTATCCAAATAGACGTAATATTCAAAAAACCAGTCTAGCGGTTTGTCGGTTATTAACTCCAATTGCTTTTGTAAAAAGGCATTTGACATCGAATTTTTAGGAATATCTTTTAGTATATTTTTGAGAACACCATCACCAACATAATGATCTAAATACATCAAAGCCAAAGCGGCACGACTAGGGTTTGCTACCCTTCGGTTATAACGAGTAAGGCTTCTTTTAGGAGTAGTTAGCGCCTGCCCCCTATTTTTGTTGGTGGATACGTTGGTGGACAACTCCCAACTACGATGATAAGGTGCTTGAGAAAAGTGATAATTTTTTACAAATGGCAAATCGCGTAACGTCCCTGTCATGGGTAGGTTAGGGTAGTGCTCTTGTACATATTGGTTCCAGAGAAAATTGGGTAACCCGTCTAAAATCCAGTCCGATTTTTTCTCCGTCTGTCCATATTTATGGGCTACATGCCAATGCAATAAAGTTTTAAGCAATTTTAATTCTACTACTTGCGCTTTGTCAAAAGCCTTTAAAAATGATGGAATTGACTCAAGTGCTAACAAGGGATAAGACTTGTAGTCCTCTTGAAAAGCCCAGACGGTTTGCGCATTTACGCCTTCAAAATTGTGCATTATAAATGCCTCGATATTTTCTAAATGAGACGCCAAACCAATTGTTTCATCAACAGGAAGCATATCTGTTATTAGGGTTGCGTCCCCAAAAGATATTGTTTGAAAATCCTTACGCTGTGTTAAAAGCAAGGGTGAGATTGCAGTGGTATTTTGTGCTGGTAATAGTAACTCAAAATCTTGATTTGTATTAAAATGATAACGCACTTCTACATGTGGACTTATGGGTTTACCAAAGCCAAAATTAGTGTTAGCCAGCCAACTGCCATCCCTATTTAGAGTACCCAAAACCAAATGCCAATGGTAGGTAAATAACTGATCTTTGGATATACCATATTTAAACTTAGCTGCATCTGGTAGTTTAACAGTGTACTTTACTTTAAAATCAATAGAGCTGTCTGGTGCAATGGCACTATCAAAATGTATTTTGATGGCCTCGCGTTTTTCTGGTTGTCTTTCCCATCTGAGCATTTGACCGTTACTTTGAATTTCTATAATATTTGTGAATCCTTGATTTTTCTTGCTGGCACGAATCAATTTATAATCAAATTCATTCGCCAAAAAATAGCCAAGCTGACTACGTGCAGAGGAATAGGCGTGGTTCCAATCCAAAAGATAAACAGTTTTTACCGGTACATCGCTATTGTTAATCCAATGTATATTTTGTGTAACAGCCAGTGGCTCTATCACATCATGCCATTTAACCTTTATATCGTATTTATTTTGGGTATAACCTAAAGTGTGTAACAATAATAAAAAACCGAATATTTGACGCAATATTTAAAAATTAGTAGTGAATTTTCGTTTGGTGTGGAATTGAGAAACGTGTTTTACTGCTTCATCAACATCATCAACTATTTTGATTAATTCTAAGTCTTCAGGACTTATGTGCTGATATTCTAATAAGAGTGTATTTTTAATCCAATCAATTAAACCAGACCAGAATTTTGAGCCAAATAAAACGATTGGAAATTTTTTAATTTTTTCAGTTTGAATAAGTGTTAGTGATTCAAAGAGTTCGTCTAGTGTGCCAAAACCTCCAGGCATGACCACAAATGCTTGTGCATATTTAATAAACATAACCTTACGCACAAAAAAGTAATCAAAATTTATCCTTTTGTCATTATCAATATAACGATTTTTGTCTTGTTCAAATGGTAACTCAATAACAAGTCCAACAGAAGTTCCATTTCCTTGTTGCGCTCCTTTGTTTGCGGCTTCCATAAGACCAGGGCCACCACCCGTGATAACACCAAAACCTTGCTTGACAATTTTCTCTGCAATTTCAACAGTTTCTTTATAATAACTTTCAGTGGGTTTTGTACGTGCTGAACCAAATATTGATACGCAGGGCTTTATCATCCCCATTTGTTCAAAACCCGAGACAAATTCTCCCATAATTTTAAAGGTTAACCATGAGTTACTCGATTTCATATCTGTCCATGTATTTCCCATGACTTATTTTATTAATTCCTGCCGTAAAAAACGGGCAGTATGGTTAGACTTGTTTTTAATGATTTCTTCAGGTGTTCCAGTGCAACATATGGTTCCCCCTTTTCCTCCCCCTTCAGGACCTATATCAATAATATGATCCATCTGCTTGATTACATCCATATTATGTTCGATGATAATCATGGTATTTCCTTTATCGACTAATCGGTTTAGTACATTCATCAATACCCGAATGTCTTCGAAGTGTAAACCTGTTGTAGGCTCATCTAAAATATACAACGTCTGTCCTGTATCTTTTTTAGATAATTCGGTCGCCAACTTAATACGTTGAGCTTCACCACCTGAAAGCGTTGTAGATTGTTGTCCAAGCGTTATGTACCCCAATCCAACATCTTGAATGGTTTTTAATTTACGATAAATTTTGGGATATGGCTCAAAAAAGCGGCATGAATCGTTGATTGTCATCTCCAAAATATCGCTAATATTTTTATTTCGATACTTGATTTCAAGAGTTTCTCTATTGAATCTTTTTCCATAACACGAATCACAATGAACATATACATCAGGTAAAAAATTCATTTCAATGGTTTTTACACCTGCACCTTGACAAGCTTCACAACGGCCACCTTTCACATTAAAACTAAACCTGCCTGGCTTATAGCCACGTATCATGGCTTCTGGTGTTTTAGTAAACAATTGGCGAATTTCCCCAAAGATTCCTGTATAAGTCACAGGATTACTTCGAGGAGTACGGCCAATAGGGGATTGGTTGATATCAATTACTTTATCAATGTAAATCAAACCTTTAATTGAATTGAAAGGTAAGGGTTTCTTTACGGCTCTAAAGAAATGTTGGTTTAGAATTGGGTAGAGGGTTTCGTTTATCAGAGTAGATTTTCCACTACCTGACACCCCAGTAACTCCAATCATGGTGCCCAGTGGGATGGTGAGGTCTACATGCTTGAGGTTGTTGCCTCTACAGCCTTTTAATTCTAGTTTTTTTCCGTTTCCTAAACGTCTTTTTTTTGGAACTTCAATTTGCTTTTTACCCATCAAATAAGATGCTGTTTCAGTATCCATCTGTTTAATCCGTTTCGGATTATCTGCTGCCACAACCTTTCCGCCGTGACGTCCAGCACCAGGGCCCATATCTATTAAATAATCAGCCTTTAGCATAATATCTTTGTCATGCTCTACTACAATTACTGAATTGCCGATATCACGTAATTTTATAAGTGATTCAATTAGTTTTTGGTTGTCGCGTTGGTGTAAACCAATACTGGGTTCATCTAAGATATAAAGTACTCCTACCAATTGAGCTCCAATTTGTGTTGCCAAACGGATGCGTTGTGATTCGCCTCCAGACAGTGTTTTGGCACTGCGGTTCAAAGTGAGATATTCTAACCCTACGTCTAATAGAAACTGCAAACGTTTTTCTATTTCAATCAGAACTTCATTTGCAATGATAAGCTGTTTTTTAGTTAAAGAACAACGAATACCTTGTATCCAAATATGTAATTGTAAAATATCCATATTTGTCAAATCAGCAATCCCTTTATCGCCAATTTTAAAGAAAAGAGCTTCTTTTCTGAGCCTTGCACCAGCACAGTTAGGGCATTTGACTTCATCCATAAAATCTTTTGCCCACCGTTTAAGCGCAGATGAATGTGCTTCATTGAATTGATGTTCCAAAAATGGAATGACGCCATCATAATCAATACTATAATCTCTAGTGATCCCTAAAGACTTGGACGCTACAGAAAAGCGTTCTTTACCACCATTTAATATAACCTCCATACCATCTTTTGGGATATCTTTTATAGGATCTGTAAGTGAAAAGTTATAGCGTTGAGCGATGCTATTTATTTGCTTAAATGTCCAATTACTTTTTTCTTCTCCTAGAGGGCAAATACCACCAGCCTTGATAGATATAGATGTATCGGGGATGATTTTTTTATGATTTACCTTGTGTACAACCCCCAAGCCATTACAAGAAGTACACATTCCCTTAGGGGAGTTAAACGAAAAAGTGTTGGGTTCTGGAGCTGCATATGAAATTCCACTGGTTGGACACATTAATTTACGACTGTAGAAGCGTGTCTCTTCAGTTTCATAGTCGTAAATCATGAGCATATCTTTGCCGTGATACATGGCGGTTTCTATACTGTCTGCTAAGCGCTTACTATCAGTTTTTGACGTTTTGACAAGTACCCTATCAATAACAATTTCAATATCGTGATTTTTGTACCGATCAAGTTTAAAGTTAGGTACCAGTTCTACAAATTTTCCATCTGTCCTCACCCTTGTAAATCCTTGCTTAAAAATAGATGCAAATAGTTCACGGTAATGACCCTTTCGTGATTGTACAATAGGGGCAAGTATGGCAATTTTTTTGTTTTTGTAAAGCGATTCGATAGCGACTTGAATTTCGGTGTCTGTATACTGCACCATTTTTTCATGACTTTGATAGCTGTATGCGTCAGCAGTACGGGCATACAGTAGTCTTAAGAAGTCATATATTTCAGTGATGGTGCCAACAGTAGACCGTGGACTTTTGCCTGAAGTTTTCTGTTCAATTGCAATGACAGGGGATAGCCCATCAATTTTATCTACATCAGGGCGTTCTAATGCTCCCAAAAATTGACGTGCATAAGCAGAAAAAGTTTCAATGTAGCGACGTTGACCTTCGGCATAAAGAGTATCAAATGCAAGAGAGGATTTTCCGCTACCGGAAAGGCCAGTAATCACAACAAGCTGGTTTCGAGGAATCTCCACGTCGATGTCTCGCAAGTTGTGTACTCGGGTTCCCTTAACAATAATCGTATCTTTCATAGCAAAGTCAAGCTTCTAATATAATTTATTTTTGTTAAGTTTTTACTGAAGTGTGTCTTTTTTAATTAATTCACAATAGACAAAGAATTCAGTTTAAAATTTTAAGAATTTTGCTTGAAAAAGTGAAATTATATTTAAGTGGTTTTGCACTGATTTGCAGGTCATACATGCCTAAGCGATTAGCTATTTATTTAAAACAATGTAAAAAACTGTAAATAAATACAAGTCTTTATAATTTCATGATCATATATAAAATTACCTAAAAGTAAGCCAATTACTATTTATGGTAAGACTAAGAGAGCTAAATAATTCATGTGCGCATGTATGCTTATATTTGACAAAATAAAAGAATGACTTTAATTGCATCCGTTTCGGGTATTCGTGGCACTATCGGTGGAGAAATTAATAACAATCTTACACCAATTAATGTAGTTGCTTTTGCTGCAGCTTACGGAAGCTGGTTAAAAATTAAACATAGGTCAGTAACAGTAGTTGTAGGCCGTGATGCACGAATTTCCGGTCCAATGGTTCAGTCACTGGTACAAATGACTCTTGTTGGTCTTGGAATAGATGTGATTGATATTGGCCTTTCTACCACTCCTACTGTTGAAATGGAAGTGGTTCGTAAACAAGCACAGGGTGGTATAGTCATTACAGCCAGTCACAATCCCAAGCATTGGAATGCGTTAAAATTATTAAATAACAAAGGCGAATTTATCAATGTTGATGAAGGAGTTCAACTTATGCAATATGTAAAAGAACAATCGTTTGATTTTGTTGGAGTAGATGGACTAGGAAAAATTAGTATAGTTAGTGATGCAATCTCAGCACACATTGATTCGATTATTAGCCTTCCACAGGTAAATGTTTCAGCTATTAAATCAGCAGGATTTAGTGTAGTTGTCGATGGTGTTAATTCATCTGGGGGTATCGCTGTGCCTTTGTTGCTGGAGCAGCTAGGGGTAAAAGTGCATAAAATTTATTGTACACCAAACGGTGAATTTCCACACAATCCAGAACCACTTGAAGAACACCTCTCCGATTTATCAAATGAGGTAACTGCTCAACGTGCAGATTTGGGAATAGCTGTTGATCCTGATGTAGATCGTCTTGTTTTTATTGATGAAAATGGCCTCTTTTTTGGTGAAGAATACACTCTTGTTGCCTGTGCTGATTATATTCTTAAAGCAGAAAAGGGTCCTATTGTATCTAATTTATCATCTTCAAGGGCACTTGCTGATTTAGCAAACGATTATAATGTTAATTATCACGCAAGTGCAATAGGTGAGTTACACGTTGTTAGCAAAATGAAAGAGGTCAAAGCACTTATCGGCGGTGAAGGTAATGGTGGAGTAATTCTTCCTGCACTACACTACGGTCGAGATGCTCTAGTCGGTATTGCTCTTTTTTTGTCTCATATAGCAAATGAAAATATTAGAGTATCTAAACTCAAAGAGCGCTATACTTCTTATGTAATGTATAAAAAGAAAATTGATCTCTCATCTTCTTGGAACGCAGATGCATTGCTTGATACTATTGCAACTAGTTTTGAAGATGCACGTGTAACTACAATTGACGGAGTTAAAATTGATTTTGATGATTCCTGGATTCACTTACGAAAATCTAATACGGAACCAATCATAAGATTGTATGCTGAAGCAAAATCGCAAGATAAAATAAAAGCAAAAATCGAAAAAATAGAAGCGATTATTGCTGAGTTTGTCGCATCAGTTTAAAACGATTGTGTGACCAAAAGTACAAAGATGGATCTTCTTTTATTAAAGCTTCCAATTGTTCGTAAAAAAAGTCTGTAATTGCATAGTCGGGGAGAGTCCTAGGATTTTCGGCTAATATGTTTAATGTTGTTTCGTAATAACCTCTTTTAATACGTCTAACTTTTGCCATTAAAATAGGTACATCGAACGTTTTACCTAGTCGTTCGGCACCAGTAAATACAGGGACTTCGTGACCAAAAAAGTCGCGGAAGTAATTCTTTTTTTTGTCTTGTGGTGATTGATCTGCTGCAAAACCAATAACTGTTAATTCTTTTCTATGTTGCATATTAGTAAATTGCTCACGAAACTTTTTCCTTGATATAAGAAAAGATCCGTGTAAGGATCGTACCTTTTTTAAATATTTGTCAAAATAGGGGTTTTGCAATGGTGCATAAATTCCGTGTGCGGTGTGTGGGGTGTGATGTCCTAATGACAACAGCCATTCAAAATTTCCGTAATGCCCTGCCATTACAAAAACAGACTTATTCATTCTTGCGAAATCTTTTAACATAGAGGGATTTGTTAATTTAAAGCGACGCATCATGGCATTTTTTGACATTCCCTTTACTTTGATAATTTCCAAAAACAAATCACATAAATAGCGATAAAACTTTCTTTCAATAGCTAGTGCTTCTTTTTTTGTTTTAACTAGTCCAGAAAGCTTGATGTTTTCACGGACTACATTTTTACGATAGCCAGCCACATGATAAAGTAAATAGTAAAGTATGTCAGAGAATAAATATAATATTCCAAATGGCATCCATGAAATAAGCAACAAAAAAGGAAATGTGATAATAAAAGTGAGTCGCTCCATTAAGCCTAAAATAGGTGAATATGCTTTAAAGCAATATTTTTTCGATAAAGGGAATGAAATCTACTGCATGTCGTTCCTTGGCTATTACTACTCCATTTTCGTCCAATAAAAAAAGTTGAGGAATAGAATTAACTCCATACATAGAGGCAATAGGATCATCCCAACGCTTCAAATGCGATACCTGTGTCCAATCGAGACGATCGTTAATAATGGCTTTTTTCCATGACTTCTCTTGTATGTCAAGTGATATACCTACTATAGCCAGGCCTTTATCTTTATATTTATTATGTACGTTGACAAGATTTGGACTATCAATTCGACAAGGGCCACACCAAGATGCCCAAAAATCTAAAAGAGTCAATTTGCCAAGTGATTTGTTTAATGAAACTGCAATATTATTGTTGTTAGGTGCAGAAAAGTCAGGTGCTTTATCCCCAACATTGACTTCGCCATCTTTGGAGTTCTCTTTTGTTTCTTTAGCTTTTTTTGGAGCTACCAGCTCATAAATCTTTACAGCCGATTTTGTTTTTTTGATGTTTTTACTGAAGCCATTATAAATTTTATATGCTGCTTCATTATCAATTACTTTGTTCATGACCAATTGTATCAATACCATTGCTGAAACATATGAGTCTGGATTTGATTTCGTATACTCAATTTGGAAGTAGTTAAACTTGGCTTGCATTTCTTTTAATTGGTCTTCTAAATCTTTGTATGCTAAGCTGTCACGAGAAATCATCGCGTTACGCATTTCATTTTGAATTTCATAAAATGATTTAAATAATGGATTGATATCGTCAATGTAACGTTTAAAGGCTAGGTTTGTTTTAGTTCCGCTCACTTTTGAAGCTTGAATACTGTCTTTATAAAGTTCAACTGTAATTTCTCCTGGCTCTACAAAGATTGGTACAGATCCTCTTACTCCGTTTACCCATAAAGATTGGTAATCTGGTAATTTCGAAATACCGTTATAAGAAGTTAAACCATCTTTTACGAAGAGAGTATCAATAACGTTGGGTTTATTGCTTTCATCAAAGTTGACAAGAAATATTTGGTGATTATCTTCTACATCAGCAGAAATATTTATAGTATAATCACCTGAGGACGATTGACATGAAACAAAAAGTATGAGTAGTATTAATAAGAAATGATTTCGCATGGAAATAATATTTTCGCAAATTTAAGAAAAAGGAATTTGAATTACTGATTTACTTTAACCGTCCAATATATTGTAATACAATTCTGTAGAGTTGTTTTACGTTGACTGTATATATTCGTACTTTTGAAAAAATTTTTTTAATGGCAGGAAATACTTTTGGGAAAATATTTAGCTTAACAACCTATGGTGAGTCGCATGGAGCAGCCTTGGGTGGTGTTATTGAAGGCTGTCCAGCAGGTGTCGCAATTGATGTTGCGGCAATTCAAGAAGACTTAGATAGGCGTAGACCCGGACAATCTACTATTGTAACTCAGCGAAAAGAGCCCGATACAGTTGCTATTCACTCAGGTGTATTTGAGGGTTTGACTACTGGTACGCCGATCGGATTTACCATTGTGAATACCAATCAAAAATCAAAAGATTACAGCCATATTAAAGACAGTTACCGACCTTCACATGCCGATTATGTTTATGATAAAAAATATGGCGTAAGGGATTATCGTGGTGGCGGAAGAAGTTCGGCACGTGAAACCGCCGCCCGCGTGGTGGCAGGTAGTATTGCCAAACAATTTATTGCTCCGATAAGTATTCATGCTTTTGTTTCTGCGGTAGGGGAGTTGTCGATTGAAAACCCACAAAACACACATAATTTTTCTAATATTGAAACTAATCCCGTACGTTGTCCAGATCAATTAGTTGCAGCTAAAATGGAAGCCTATATAAAGCAAGTTCGTAAAGATGGAGATACTGTTGGGGGTGTGGTTACTTGTATCATCAAAAATGTTCCCATCGGTTTGGGCGAACCTGTTTTTGATAAGCTTCATGCATCCCTTGGACAAGCCATGCTTTCGATTAATGCCGTTAAGGGATTTGAATATGGTAGTGGCTTTTTCGGTGCTACAAAAAAAGGAAGTGTACATAACGATTTATACAACGAAGATGGTACAACCAAAACCAACTATTCAGGTGGTGTACAAGGGGGTATAAGCAATGGTATGGACATTTATTTTAATGTAGCTTTTAAGCCTGTTGCAACCATTATGCAGACTCAAGAAACCATTGACAAAAAAGGAGATAAGGTTTTTATTGATGGTAAGGGCAGACACGATCCTTGTGTAGTACCTCGTGCCGTTCCTATAGTTGAGGCCATGGCTGCTTTGGTATTGGCTGATTTTAGTCTTCGCAATAAAAACGCCAAAATATAAAACATGAAAAAACTGCCCCTGCACTTGAAAATTTTACTAGGAATGCTTCTTGGTGTTACCTTTGGTTTGCTAATTAGTCAATTTGAGTGGGGTAAGGGTTTGGTAATGCATTGGATAAAACCATTTGGCACTATTTTTATTAATGTACTTAAACTTATCGCAGTACCCTTGATATTGGCTTCATTAATTAAAGGAGTATCAGACTTAAAAGACATTACAAAGCTTTCCAGTATGGGAGGGCGTACCATCGGGTTGTATTTACTCACAACTATTACTGCTGTTACTATTGGTTTAAGCATTGTTAATGTAATTAAACCTGGCAATACCATATCTGATGAAACTAGAACTGAACTGCTTTCGGTTTATGCTTCTGATGCAGCGGCCAAACAATCTGTTGCTGCAGCTCAAAAAGAAGCAGGCCCCTTGCAAGCACTTGTGGATTTGGTTCCGTCTAACATTTTTGCTGCAATGCAAGACAATGGCAATATGTTACAGGTAATTTTCTTCGCAATATTTTTTGGAATAGGCATTGTGCTTATTCCACCGAAAAAATCTCATTATGTTAAAGATTTTTTTGATGCACTAAATGAAATCATACTTAAGCTCATTGATTTGATTATGATTGCTGCACCCTATGGTGTATTTGCCCTTCTTGCAGCATTGGTTGCCGAAGCGCCATCAGCCGACTTGTTTAAAGCACTTGGTTTATACACCATCACAGTACTGTTGGGCTTGCTTTGCATGACTATATTTTATTTGATTTTAGTACAACTTATCACAGGGAAGAAAATTGGTTTTTTCCTAAAAGGGATCTCACCTGCACAACTGTTAGCGTTTTCAACAAGTTCATCAGCTGCTACACTTCCTGTCACCATGGAACGTGTGCAAGAACACTTGGGTGTTGATGAAGATGTAAGTAGTTTTGTACTGCCCATAGGCGCAACCATCAATATGGATGGTACGAGCTTATACCAAGCTGTTGCTGCTGTTTTTATTGCACAAACTTTTGGAATGGATTTAACCCTTGGTGCGCAGTTGGGTATTATTGCCACTGCAACATTAGCTTCTATTGGCTCAGCAGCGGTTCCGGGTGCTGGCATGGTTATGCTGGTAATTGTTTTGGCTCAAGCAGGTATACCAGAGGCAGGTTTGGCATTGATTTTTGCTGTCGATAGACCACTTGATATGTGTCGTACTGCAGTTAATGTCACAGGAGACGCCTCAGTATCTTTGATGGTTGCCAAATGGCTTGGTAAACTTGGTAAGCCAAAAGTCAAAAACCGGAATGATCATTACTAGAATTAGTTATTAAAACAGACGTTCAAATCTCTAAATAAAAATATTTGAACTTATGTTAATTTAAGGTAATCAAGAGTTTTGATATAACACAATGACAATCATTATTCACTTCCTTTTTCTTTCTAATAATTCAAGCGCTTCTACGTTTACTTGTGTGGTGAAAATGCCATAATTTACAATGGCTTTTTTCTTTTCAAGCGTGTCTATGGTTCCAACGGCCTTTCCATCAAACATGCGTACCTTATCCCCAATTTGGAAAGTAATTTTTGGGCGATAACTTTCTTTTGGTTTGATTGCTTTTTTCTTCTTTTTTTCTTCACGCACTACTACTACCTTATCGGCTACTTCCTTTTTAATTGTACGCTTTTCTTGTTGTTCTTTTTTGTGTATTGCTTTTGTTTTTCGTTTTCGTTTTGCATTTTCAGTCTCCACAATTCGCAGTAACTCTGAAATAAGTGGACGCTTCTTGTTTGTCATAAAAAATTGATCTGCTGCATCGTTAACTTTGTTGCCAAGAACAATCATACGTTTTTCTTGGTCAAAAAGCTCTTGATAACGTTCGAGTTTGTGTTTCACTTTGGCATTAAGTAATTCTAGCTTATCGTTTTCTTTTTTGTTTTTGATTGAAGCTTCTTTCAATACTTTAGAAGTTTTACTCATGCTGGCACGCTCCTTTTGAAGCTTGGCGATACTTGCATCAAAGCGAATTTTACCCCGTTCAATTTTCTTTTTTGCTTTATTGATAAGGCTGTATGGGATACCATTTTTCTCTGCCACCTCAAATGTAAAAGAACTACCTGCTTCTCCTGTCACTAAGTTAAAGGTTGGTTGTAAGTTACTTCCGTCAAATTCCATATTAGCATTTGTCATATGCGGAAGTTCATTTGCGAGTATTTTAAGATTTGAATAGTGGGTGGTGATAACCCCAAAGGCATTACGATCATAAAATACTTCAAGGAATATTTCGGCAAGCGCACCACCCAGTTCGGGATCAGAACCTGTCCCAAATTCATCTATAAGGAAAAGTGTTTTTTCATTACATTTTTTCAAGAAGCGTTGCATGTTCTTTAGTCGGTAGCTGTAGGTACTCAATTCATTCTCAATAGACTGATTATCTCCAATATCCGTCAGTATATGTTCAAATACGCTCATATGGCTGCTTTCGTTAACAGGTAGTAAAAACCCACTTTGCATCATCAATTGTAGCAGTCCAACAGTCTTGAGTGTAATACTCTTTCCACCTGCGTTTGGACCCGAAATCACCACAATACGATTTTCAGTATGAAGATGTATGTCTTGTGGAAAAGTAGTATTCATTTTTATCTTGTTACTCAAATAGAGTAGGGGGTGATAAGCCTTTTTAATATCGATTTCTTGTACATCACTCAAAATCGGCATTACTCCGTCCATTTCTTTAGCATAATAGGCCTTAGCAGCGTGCATATCTATTAAAATTAACAGACTGGCGAATTCGTTAAAATCATTTACAAAAGGACGCATATAATTTGTAAGTGCACGCAGAATTAAATCGATTTCTTCTTTTTCGTCATAAATTAGATTTTGAAGCTCTTGGGTATAGGCTAGAGTGGTTTGGGGTTCTATATATACAATGCTGCCCGTTTTGCTGCTGCCGTGTATCACGCCTTTTACTTTACGTCTATACATGGCTTTAACAGCTAACACACGTTTGCTACCCATGACCGTTTCTCTAATATCATCTAGGAATCCAGATCCTTGATAGTTGCTTAGTGCTGCTCCAAAGCTTTGGCTTATTTTGGAACGAACCCTATTCATTTGTGTGCGAATGATGTGAAGATTATTTGAAGCCCGGTCTTTGACTTCTCCAAACTTATCGATGACACGGTTTATTTCAGTTGGAATTTCTTTAATCGGGACTTGCCCATAAGTAGAATCAAACAAATTAGGATAAAGGTCTTTATTCTTTTTTAAAAATTTAATAATAGTATTTGCAGTTTCGACAAGTAACAGTAACTTTTGAAAACCTACCAACTCAATTTTACTGTTTTCGACGTCTAGGAGTGATAATTCTTCAATCACGTTTTCAAAGCCGTGGTTGGGAATGGGTTTTTCTTCCAAAAATGAAATAGCATATTCTTTTGTACGCAATAAGGCCTTTTTAACACCAACAATATCAACGAAAGGCGTTGTTGTCATCATCCGTTCTTTTCCTTGTTCTGTAACACAACGTAAAGCAGCTTGCTCTAGGACAACACCAAACTCTAAATCATCGAGTGTTTTTTGTGCAATCTTTTTCATTTCAATTTTTGTTATCTTGGTTAAGACAAAAATAGTTTTTTTCATGAAGGTGAGACTGATAAAATCATGGCAAGAACAGTTGGCTGATACATTTGATAAGCCATATTTTAATATACTTGCCCAATTTGTACGTCAAGAATATCATAAATTTAAATGTTTTCCTGAAGGAAGAGTAATTTTCAATGCCTTTGATTCATGTCAGTTTGATGATGTTAGGGTAGTTATTCTCGGCCAAGATCCATACCATGGCGAAGGACAGGCAAACGGTCTTTGTTTTTCTGTACCTGAGGGTGTTTCACACCCACCTTCGCTTGTAAATATCTTTAAAGAAGTCCAACAAGATATTGGAAAACCATATCCTCAAAGTGGGAATTTATTACGATGGGCATCCCAGGGAGTTTTGTTGCTCAATGCAACCCTAACCGTTAGGAAAGGACAGGCTGGTAGTCATCAAAATAAAGGATGGGAAAGCTTTACAGATGCTGTAATTGAAAAACTATCTACAAAAAAAACAGGTTTGGTTTTTATGCTATGGGGGAACTATGCCAAGCAAAAAGGAAAGCACATTAATAGAGATAAGCATTTAGTCCTTGTTTCTGGACATCCGTCTCCACTGAGTGCCAATAGAGGATTTTGGTTTGGCAATAAGCACTTCAGTAAGGCCAATGCATTTTTGACAACCAATGGAAAGCCAATAATTGATTGGTAGCTATAATTTGCCTTCTTTGATTGAAGATGTGACAACAGCAATCATATCATGAACAGCCTTATCTGGATTTTCAGAAAATGTGCCATTAATACGATTTGCGAGAATTGCAGAAATTGAAATAGCTTTGTGCCCCAAAACACGACTTAAGCCATAAATACCTGCAGTTTCCATATCTAAATTGGTGATCACACTGTTGTTATACTCAAACTGAGATAAATGATGATTGTCATAATCGACAACTTTTTGAGTCCGTAAATGACGTCCTTGCGGTGCATAAAAACCAGCATTCGTAGCAGTTACTCCTGGTTGCATACCGAGATCAATACAAGTCGCAAATAATCCTTCATCGCCCAAGGCATAGTAGGGATGGTTGATTTTTTTAGGGTTTCCCATATGTAAGTGAAGTGCTTCAGCAAGTGGGTGGTCACTCATTTTAGGATCATAATAATGCATCAAGTTGTCAAAACCGATAGCCCCTTCTGCAACAACTAAACTATCCAATCCAATATCAGCTTGAATGGCTCCAGAAGTACCCAAGCGAATAAAAGTCAGAGGATTATGGGTGTGTAGTGGTTTTCCTGTGTTGATGTCAAAAGAAAACAAAGCATCTATTTCATTGAGAATAATATCGATGTTGTCTGTCCCCATGCCAGTTGAAATAACGCTTACCGATTGATTTCCCAACTTGCCAGTGTGAATACAAATTTCTCTTTTTTGATGGCGAAACTCAATGTAATCAAAAAATTGAGATACTGTTGGTACTCGTTCGGGGTCGCCAACAGTAAGAATGAAAGGTGCACAATGTTCCGTCCTAATTCCCAAATGGTAAATTGAGCCATCATCATTTAATATGAGCTCTGATGCATTCATCCACCCACGCGTTTGACATTGTGACCTTGTTTTTGTAAGTGTGCCATGATTTTATCTCTAAAATTTCCTTGAATGATAATTTCATTGCTTTTTACACTTCCTCCAACTGCGCATAATAATTTTAACTCTTTCTCAAAGGCTTTGAGTTCTTTAGAACTGCCTACAAAACCTTTAATGACAGTTACGGTTTTCCCGCCCCGACCCTTGTTGCTAAAGTGCGCTTCTAAATTTTGTTTTCTGGTTTCTGTTTCAGGATTGTAAGCCCCTTCAGCTTCAGGAAAGAGAAACTTTAGATCAGAAAGACTATTGAGCTTTGCCATGATTATTTTCGTAAACCCAGATCGCGAAGTCGTTCTTCTAAAAATTCACCAGCAGTGATATTTTGAAATTTTTTAGGATTTTCTTCATTAATACAATGGGGGAGTACATCAAGTTTCATTTCAGAAATTGGATGCATGAAGAAGGGGATAGAAAAGCGTGAGCTTCCCCAGGAAGATCGATGTGGATTGACAACTCTGTGAATAGTTGATTTTAATTTATTATTGGTATGTCTAGATAGCATATCACCAACGTTGATGACAAGTTCGTCTTCTTCTGCAATGGCATCAATCCAATCTCCTTGATGATTTTGAACTTGTAAGCCACGCCCTTGTGCACCCATGAGCAATGTAATTAGATTGATATCGCCGTGAGCTGCTGCGCGTTCGGCTTTTTTAGGCTCCTCTTTAATTGGTGGATAGTGAATGGCTCGTAAAATGCTGTTACCACCTCTGACATAATTATCAAAATAAAACTCTTCTAAACCAAGATAGAGTGCCAAAGCTCGTAAGACAAAAAGACCTGTTTTTTCAAGTTTTGAAAATGTTTTTTGACCAATAGAATTAAAAGCAGGGTTTTCAGAAACAAGTACGTTTTCTGGATAATCTTCTCGATTTGTAGGTGGATTGTTTTGTCCAAAATGAAAGAACTCTTTCAAATCACCAGCTGTTCTTCCTTTAGCATGTTCTTTTCCAAAGGAGGTGTAGCCACGTTGACCAGCAAGTCCTGGAATTTCATATTTGGCTTTTATTTCATCAGGAAGACTAAAAAACAAACGAACTTGAGTGTAAAGTTCATCAACCAAATCATTGTCCAGAAAATGTCCCTTTAAAGCCACAAAGCCAATTTCCTCGTAAGCTCTGCCCAAGTTTTTTATAAAAGACAAACGTTTATCATTGTCTTTTCCTAAAAAATCTCTTAGGTCAACTGATGGGATTTGATTAGTAACCATGCTATACACAAAATTAAGCATTTATGTTAATATGTCATTAAAAGGGGACAAAGGAAATTATTAAATTATTTTTTTAATCAAAAGAGTGATTTATAAAATAATTATAATTTAACATAATATAAATTATCATTCATAAAGGTAATTTAAAAATAAGGTTTTTAATATTTTTTAATGCATGTCACACTAAGATTATACAATTGATTATGGTGTGTTAACTATAATCGAAAATTATTAACAATTCATAAGTTTAATTAATGTTGAAATATTATTAAATAGATGCTATCTTGTATGGACTAATTAGATTTGATACTAAACTCTATAAAAAAAATTTACATGAACGACAGACAAAACAATTTGCTGCGAATACGTCCAAAAATTAAAAAACATCAAACTTTTGAAAATATGTCTGATGAGGAACGTTTTCAAAACGATACCCTACGCCCTGTTTTAAAATTACAAAACCTCCTACTCATTGCTGCGTTTGTGAATTATACCAACAAGCACAAGGGAGTGTTTTACGAACTTTCCACAGATAAACGCATGCAATATATTGAAACAGCCATTTGCAGGGATCAAAAGTTTCGAAACTCTGTTAAGGGGATGTTGATTGGCCAATTTACCGTACCCGAATATGGTTTCTACATTCAAAACTCTTCTAAGCTAAACAAGCGCATGATGAATTTGGTCATTGTACGCCTGCAAGAACAAGTACAGATATTGTTAGCAGACCACCTGTCTAAAGCCGTTTAAGTTTTCTTTTTAACTTTTGAAGCTGCTTCTTGTTCCAAAAGCCTATTTTCTTAAACGACATAACGCCTTTCGATTATTGCACTGTATTAGATAAGTCAAAAAACAAACATTCAAAGCATAAGTACTAAACTACAGTTTTGACTAATAGTTAACCACGTTTGATATACTAGCAAGGCATAAAACCACCTAACCATGGTATTTATAATATAAATTATTTATTGATTCTTTGTTATTGGCTAAGTGATGTACGAAGCTTTTTTTGATTGATCACATTATCTTAAACCAAGCTTTCCCCATTTGCATTGGTGGTGAGTACAGCACTCATATAATCCACAAAGGGACGCACGGCTTGTATGGCAGCGTCTAAGCGGTTCATAAAATCTCTTGCGGTAACTTCTTCCTCTGTGTATCGAATCATAAAAATATGCTGCTTTAAACGTAATAAATCGATGTCTGGATGGTCTTTGGCGTAGCCCTTGGGTGACGTTCTAACTTTATTGCCTTGTAGTTCACCCCACATGTTTTTTAAGGCTGGTGCATTTATAAGGTTTCGGTATTCGTCTCCGTCTAGATCAATTTCTTGACGTATACGTTTAAGGTCTGCCGGCGCAGGATCCCAAAAACCACAAGCCAAAAAGATATCGTCAGGCTTTAGGTGTAAATAATAGCCGCCTCTAAATTCAGGTTTGGTGCGGTGCCAAGTCAGTCCAAAATGGGTTTTGTACGGCGTCTTGTCTTTGGAAAAGCGCACATCACGATAAATGCGAAATACCTTAAAACGGTCTATGCTATCGTTTTGGTTGAGTTGGTCTTTCAGGGCTTCGCCAAACTGCTTTACTTCTGTTTCCAAGGCTTTAAACTCTGATTTATTTTGCTCAAACCACTTTCGGTTGTTGTTCTTGGCGAGCTGCTTAAAAAACCGAAATATCGCTGGATTTAATTGCATGACTTAAAGATACAAATCTGTATATACTATTTTCTATTAAATAACTGTTGCCTGTTCTCCAACACATCCACCACATTTTGTAGTGCATATCCTTTAGCTTGTAGTAAAATCAGCAGGTGAAAGAGCAAATCGGCACTTTCGTTGAGGAATAAGTCTTCGTCATTGTCTGTTGCTTCAATCACAGTTTCTATCGCTTCCTCGCCTACTTTTTGCGCAATTTTATTGATGCCGCTGGCAAATAAACTTGCCACATAACTTTTCTCCGTAGGGTTGTTTTTACGGTCAGTAATAATCCTTTCTAAAGCAGATAGAAAACCGTAATTAGGCGTGTTTTTTTCATTCCAACATGAATCACTTCCCGTATGGCATGTTGGGCCATTTGGCGTAGCTTGAATCAGCAGGGTATCTTTGTCGCAATCTACCGCCATATCAACCAAAACTAAAAAATGACCGCTTTTCTCCCCTTTTGTCCATAAACGGTTTTTGCTGCGGCTAAAAAACGTCACCTGTTTGCTTTCTTGCGTTTTGGCAACGGCATCTGCATTCATGTAGCCTAGCATAAGGACATTCTTTGTCTGTGCGTCTTGTACAATCGCAGGAATCAGTCCGTCAGTGTGTTTGCTGTAATCTATAGTCATCGTACGTGAATTTTATTATTTCGTAAAACGGATTTTAGTTCAGTTATACTTATTTCATTAAAGTGAAATACGCTGGCGGCCAAGGCAGCATCTGCGTTTCCATACGTAAAGGTATCTATAAAATGCTGTACGTTCCCAGCACCACCCGATGCAATTACTGGAACACTTACCATTTCACTTAATTTTTTTAATGCTGCATTGGCAAATCCTTGCTTGGTGCCATCGTGGTCCATAGAAGTAAAGAGCAGTTCGCCTGAACCTCGTTCCACGGCCTCAGTAGCCCAATCAAACAGCTGTCTATCCGTAGTTACTTTACCCCCTACCAAATGAACCACCCATTCGTCTTCAATTTGTTTGGCATCGATAGCGACAACGATACATTGGGTGCCAAAACGCTTTGCCAATTCGCTTATGAGTTTTGGTCGGCGTACCGCTGCAGAGTTAATGGATACTTTATCTGCACCGTTTTCTAACAAAATGCCTACATCTTCCACAGAGCTAATACCACCTCCCACCGTAAATGGAATATCTATGGCCTGTGCTACATCACGCACAAGTTGTGCTAAGGTCTTGCGTTTTTCTTCCGATGCGGATATATCCAAAAAGACCAATTCGTCTGCGCCTTCGTTTGCATAACGTTGCGCCAGCTCTACGGGATCGCCCGCATCACGTAATGAAACAAAGTTGACACCCTTTACAGTACGTCCGTCTTTGACATCCAAACAAGGAATAATTCTTTTGGTCAGCATCTTATGATTGTTCTAATTGATAGTTTTCCAATTCTTTTAAGGATATTTTCCCTTCGTATATCGCCTTTCCAATGATGGCTGCCGTACAACCCAATTCTTCCAGTTGATACAAATCGTCCATACTGCTTACCCCACCCGAAGCAATCAGCGAAATCTTTTTTACTTTCTCGAGCAGCTCATAGTAAAGCTCCAACGATGGACCTGCCAGCATGCCGTCTTTGGCAACATCAGTACAGAGTACATGCCTAAAACCTTTTGCGGTGTAGTCTTTGACAAAATCCAACACGTCTATCCCAGAGTCTTTTTCCCATCCGTGCGTGGCAATACGTCTGACTTTGGCATCTGCGCCCAATATGAGTTTGTCTGCCCCAAATTGTTGTAGCCACTCCAAGACCAATTCTGGTGCATCTACGGCAATACTACCCAAAGTAACCTGTGCAGCACCACAATCAAAGGCGGTTTGCAAATCAACAGCCGACTTAATACCACCCCCAAAATCTACCGTCAGTGCTGTTTTGGTTGCAATGGCTTCCAGTACTTTGGTGTTGACGATATGTTTTGCTCGTGCGCCGTCCAAATCAACTACGTGCAGGTGCGTCAATCCAGCACCCGCAAAAGCCTTGGCTACTTCGAGT
>PAAD01000049.1 GCA_002698745.1 Flavobacteriaceae bacterium | reverse complement strand
TATCGGCTAGGACGCCAGGTTTTCCTCCTGGTAAGAGGGGTTCGATTCCCCTACGGGCTACTAAATATAAACTATGGCAAATCATAAATCCGCCTTAAAAAGAATACGTTCAAACGAAACAAAGCGTCAGCGAAATCGTTTTCAGCACAAAACAACTCGTAACGCTATTCGTGATTTTAAAGCATTGGAAAAAAAGAAAGAAGCCCAAAAAAAGTTTCCAATTGTAGCTTCCATGATTGATAAGTTGGCCAAAAAAAACATCATTCATGACAACAAAGCAGCAAACCTAAAGTCTAAGCTTAACAAATATATGAGCTCGCTTTAAAAATAACTTAAAATAATCATGGGAAGGCTTCCACGATGGATGCTTTTTTACTTCTTTTGTTTTCTAATAAATTATAAGTTTACTAATTCAAAAATTATTCTTTGGTAATAATATACGTTTAATGTTTTTTGGTTTGTACTCTTTCAATTTTACGCTTGACTGACAATTAGCCCACAACATGGCAATACCTAAAACGATTTATCAGACTTATAAAACAGCAAAGCTCCCAATTATTTTTAGGTGGCACATTCGAAGGTTGAGAAAAAAAAACCCAAGCTATACTTATGAATTTTATGATGACAAACGTGCTTCGGATTTTATTCTCGACTCATATGGAAATAAAATAAGTTCCATTTTTAATCGGATAAATATTGGGGCCGCTAAAGCAGATTTTTTTAGATATGCTATATTGTACAAAAAGGGGGGTGTCTATTTGGACATAGACAGCCTTATTACCACTAAAATTGATGATTTTATCAGACCTAATGATGTGGCTGTAATTTCTAATGAAAGTAATTTGAAATTCTTTTTGCAGTATGTTTTATTTTTTGAGCCCCAGCACCCAATATTAAAGAGAACAATGGATCTGATGATTTCAAATCTAAAGCAGAACACTTATCCTTATAACACACATAAAATGACTGGTCCAACGGTTTTTACCGAAGCCATTAGGTATTGTATGACAAAAGAATCAAAATTGGATTACCGTATTTTGGGAACTGATTTTGGGAATAACGTGAAGTTTAGTTTTGTAGGCAGTAAAACTTTTTTGTATGGCATAAAAAGAAAAAAACATTGGAAAAAAATTGGTAATAAGGTTGCTGTGATTTCTGCTGAATAGACGGACATCAACCGGTAAAAAGGGTTCCATTTTGAAGCCTTTTTATTTTAATTACAAACTAGAGTTTAAGCATTCATCGAAATCAAAAACTCTTCATTATTGAGAGATTTCTTGATACGGTCGCTGATAAACTCCATGGCTTCTACTGGGTTCATATCTGCAAGATATTTACGCATTATCCACATGCGTTGAACAGTTTTTTCATCCAATAAAATGTCGTCTCTACGTGTACTTGATGATACTAAGTCAATAGCTGGAAAAATACGTCGGTTCGAGATACGTCGGTCGAGTTGTAATTCCATGTTACCAGTTCCCTTAAATTCTTCAAAAATGACCTCATCCATTTTTGATCCTGTTTCCGTCAGTGCAGTTGCAATTATAGATAAGGAACCGCCATTTTCAATATTACGTGCTGCACCAAAGAAACGTTTGGGTTTGTGTAATGCATTGGCATCTACACCACCACTCAATATCTTGCCAGAGGCAGGTTGAACCGTATTATAGGCTCGTGCCAGTCGTGTAATTGAATCTAATAGAATCACCACATCATGGCCACATTCCACCAATCTCTTAGCTTTCTCAAGTACTATGTTAGCTACCTTTACGTGGCGGTCAGCTGGCTCATCAAATGTGGAAGCAACAACCTCACCCTTTACGTTTCGTTGCATGTCCGTTACTTCTTCTGGACGCTCGTCAATTAGCAGTATGATTTGGTATACTTCTGGATGATTAGCTGCAATCGCATTGGCTACATCTTTCAAGAGCATCGTTTTTCCTGTCTTAGGTTGTGATACAATCATGCCACGCTGTCCTTTTCCAATTGGGCAAAATAAATCCATTACTCTTGTCGAGATAGTACTTTGCTTATCTGCTAAGTTAAATTTTTCTTGAGGGAATAAAGGAGTAAGGTGTTCAAATGAAACTCGGTCGCGCACAATATCAGGTGAAAGCCCATTAATCAATGATACCTTTATCAACGGAAAGTATTTTTCCCCTTCTTTTGGTGGACGAATATGACCCAATACCGTGTCTCCTGTTTTTAGACCAAATAAACGCACTTGTGACTGAGATACATAAATATCATCTGGAGAAGTAAGGTAGTTGTAGTCTGACGATCGTAAAAAGCCGTAGCCCTCTTGCATCATTTCCAAAACACCCTCACTTTCTATAATACCCTCAAATTCATAATCGGGCTGGCGATAGCGGTTTCGGTGATCTTTATTGTGATTGCTTTTTTCGTTGGTATCGTTTCCGTTTTGGTGACGATTTCCTTTATTGTTGTTCGGGCTGGTATTGTTGTGCTGTTGGTTATGCTTAGGCTGATCCAATTTTTTATCTTTTGTGTGCTCAGGTTTTTTGTCCCTAGGGTTCTTTGAATTTTTATTGTTTCTGTTATCTTTCTTCTCTCTGATGGGCTTATTGTTCTCAGCAGTTTCAGTCTCAGCTGGCCTAACATATTCCTCTTTTTGATCACCCTCATCTGGAAGTGTGGACTGGTGATCAATAATACGATAAGTGAGTTCAATTTTTTTAAGTGCGGTAATTTTTCTAATACCTAGCTCCTTTGCAATTTCTTGTAATTCAGCAAGCTTTTTAGCTTTTAACTCTGATAATTCAAACATGTGTGTTATGGTAATTGTATATTGTATGTAGGCTGAAGTGTTTGCCTTTGTTACAAACATACAACTTTTTTTATTTTTGTATTTGAAATTTTTAAAAAATCTAAATGGATATTTCCATTATAGTTCCCGTATTCAACGAAGAAGCTTTTATAAAACAGTCACTAACTTCTTTATTAAACCAAACACATCCAGCTAAACAATTAGTTGTCGTTGACGATGGCTCTACGGATAATTCCGTTAGCATTATTCGCAGTTTGGCCGATCTACACCCAAATTTGACCCTTATTGCTAATGATGAGCCATCCACCTACGCTCCAGGAGAAAAGGTCGTGCGGGCATTTATACGTGGTTTTAATGTTCTTAAATTAAATTGGGACGTGATTTGTAAATTTGATGCCGATATTATTTTCCCAGACAACTATTTAGAGAAAATTAATGACGCATTTATTAGCAATGATAAGCTGGGTATGTTTGGCGGCCTATTAGCCATTCTAAAAAAAGACACATGGGTGGTAGAGTGTATTTCACGTGACAATCACCTCAGAGGGCCTATTAAGGCCTATTCAAAAGCATGCTATGCTGAAGTGGGTGGTTTACGTACAGCTCTGGGCTGGGATACCCTGGACGAATTATTGGCCTTGCAGCGTGGATACCAGGTTAAGATAGATAAAGATTTAATTGTTAAACACTTACGGCCTACTGGACAGAATTACAATTATAAGGGTGCTGTAGGGAAAGGGCGTTTATTTTATGAGTTGGGTTATGGGTTGTTTTTGGGTGTTTTGGCCACTGTCAAATGGTCGTTCACCCAGCGAGGTAGTTTGCTTGCAGCTTTAGGTGGATTTTTAGGCGCTTGGTTATCTTCTAAACCTAAACATGTTACGAAGCAGGAAGCCCGCTTTATCAGGCAATACCGGTGGTCACAATTTTTCTCTTTGTTTGTCTCCTAGTTCAATTACAACGAGGTTTTGCACTTTTTTTGCTTTAATTTCAAAACGTATCATGGTTTGTTTTTTATGAAAGCCGTGTTTACCTACTGCACCGGGATTCATAAATAATAGTTTGTTTTTTTTGTCAAATGAAACTTTTAGTATGTGGGAATGACCACATATAAATATATCTGGATTTAGATGTTTTAGTTTTTCTCCTATACCCTTTGCATACAGCGGTGGTTTGCCACCAATGTGGGTCATAAACACTCGTATGCCTCCAATAATAAAAAACAAATCCTCATCGAATTGGCTTCTGATACTTGCATTGTCAATGTTTCCATATACCACTTTAAGGGGTTTGATTTTTGCTAGAGTATCAGTAACTTCAAACGATCCAATATCCCCAGCGTGCCAAATTTGGTCGACTTCCTCTGCATAGCCCAAAACCCTTGGGTCTAAAAAACTGTGCGTATCTGAAAGCAACAATATCTTTTTCATCATCTTTGTACAAAATTACACCTTTGCGTTATTTTTTAGAGTTTTCATATAAAGGAACTGCATATCATGGATGGCAACGCCAACCAAATTCATCTACGGTACAGCAGCAAATGGAAGATGCCCTTAATACTTTATTGGGCAAAGAAACGGCTGTGGTAGCTGCCGGTAGAACAGATACTGGCGTACACGCCAAGCAAATGTTTGCACATTTAGACTTGGCACTCAATGTTAAAGAGGTTGAACAATTAATGCACCGACTTAATAAATTTTTACCCTATGACATTACCGTTAATGATATACACCCCGTAAAAGCAGATGCCCACGCACGTTTTGACGCAATGTCTCGGAGCTATGTCTATCATTTAGTACAACACAAAGACCCGTTTTCACAAGAGTTTTCATATACTTTTACTGCCAAAATTGACTTGAATGTCATGAATGCAGCAGCCAAACTACTTTTAAGCCACACCAATTTTAAATGCTTTTCAAGGTCTAAGACAGATGTAAAAACCTATGACTGTAAAGTCACTGAGGCTTATTGGGAGCAACTGGATTACGAATGTATTTTTCATATTTCAGCCAACCGCTTTTTGCGCAATATGGTACGTGCTATTGTGGGTACATTGATTGATGTTGGTACTGGTAAATTAAGCTTGGCTGATTTTCAAGCAATTCTTAAAAGCGAGGACAGATCTAAAGCAGGTAGTTCGGCTCCTGCACATGGATTGTTTTTATCTCAAGTTCAATACCCAAACACTATCTTTGAAATAAATGGATAAAAAATCGTCGAATAACGTTTTGGATATAGGCTTGTTTAAACGTCTTTTGGCTTTTGCAATGCCCTACCGAATCACTTTTATATGGGTGCTGGTCTCTGCGGTTTTATTATCCGGGTTTTCTACATTAAACCCGTATCTGCTAAAGATTACCATAGACGATTATATAACCCTAAAAGATTACGATGGGATGCTAAATTTTGTTGTTCTTATGGCCCTTACTTTAATACTAGAAGTTTTTTTTCAGTTTGTATTTATTTACTACGCTAACTGGCTTGGGCAACAAGTTATTTTTGATTTACGAAATATGCTCTATCGCCACATGATAGAATTTAAAATGGCTTATTACGATAATTCAGCAGTCGGGCGTTTGGTTACTCGTGTGGTTAGTGACATTGAAACAATTTCTGGAATTTTTAGCCAAGGATTGTTTATGATCATTGCAGACTTATTAAAAATGGTCGTGGTTATTGTAGTGATGTTGACTGTAAGCTGGAAGCTGTCAATTATAGTTTTTTCCATATTACCATTGATACTTTTTGCGACACGACAATTTCAAAAAGCCATGAAATCGGCATTTGATGAAGTACGTACACAAGTAGCCAACCTGAATAGTTTTGTGCAAGAACGTATTTCGGGAATGAGTATTGTACAGTTGTTTGGTCGAGAAAGCCTCGAGTTAGCCACGTTTAAAGGAATTAATGATAAACACAGAAAAGCATGGTTAAAAACCGTTTGGTATAATTCAATTTTCTTTCCAATTGCAGAACTTTCCACTTCAATCACCATAGGGCTTCTTGTGTGGTTTGGAGGGCTGAATGTCATTGCAGGCTCATCGGGAATTACCCTTGGCATTATCTTTTTGTTTATTCAGTTATCACAAATGCTGTTTCGTCCACTGAGACAAATTGCGGATAAGTTCAACACCCTTCAAATGGGAATGGTGGCGGTTCGCCGTGTTATGGGAGTGCTAGATAAGGAAGAGTCGATTTTAAATAATGGCCAAATTACCAATAATCAAATTTCTGGAAAGGTTGCTTTTGAAAATGTAAAGTTTTCCTACAAGAAAGATGAAACGGTCTTGAAAGACATATCTTTTGTTATGGCACCAGGCGATACCGTAGCCGTAGTTGGCGCTACTGGAGCTGGGAAGTCTACGCTTATCAATATTCTAAGTCGCTTCTATGAGGTTGAAAGTGGGAATGTAACCTTAGATGATGTAAAAATTGAAGAATATGAACGTTCTTGGCTGCGAAAACAAATTGGTGTTGTCCTGCAAGATGTTTTCCTTTTTGCCGATTCTATTTACAACAATATTACCTTGTGGGATACTTCCATTTCAGAAGAAGAGGTAATTGCAGCTGCTAAAAAAATTGGTGTTCACAATTTTATCTCAAGCCTTCCAGAGGGATATCATTTTAATGTAAAAGAACGCGGTGGTATGCTTTCAACAGGACAGCGCCAGTTAATTGCTTTTTTAAGAGCTTATATCACACAACCTAAGATTTTGGTCTTGGATGAGGCCACTTCTTCAATTGATACCCATGCAGAAAAGCTCATCCAGAAAGCTACTAAGGAAATTACAAAAGGAAAAACCTCTCTTATAATTGCCCACAGACTAGCCACTATAAAGCGTGCAAATAGTATTATTGTATTGGATAAGGGGAGGATTGTAGAGACGGGCACACACAGTGAATTATTAAAAATACCGGGAGGTATCTATAAGAATCTCTATGAGGTTCAATTTGTTAACGCTGAATCAGTAATTTAAGCCATGTCTTTGTCAATGATTTCATAAAGATCTTTATACGATCCAAAAGAAATTTTCTCCCCATCCTTAAAGTAGCTAATGCCACCTGTTTCTTCAGAAACCACCAATACCACAGCGTCTGTTTTCTCTGTAATACCAATCGCAGCTTTGTGTCTTAGACCAAATTTTTTTGAAAGTCCATTTTTGTTTGATACCGGCAGTACAACACGTGTAGTTGTGATGTTGTTGTTTTCAATTATAGCTGCACCATCGTGAAGGGGTGCGCTTTTGTGAAATATACTTTCAATCACAGGTATGGAAATTTCCATGCTCACTTCAACTCCAGAAGATTTAAGAAAATCCAAGCTGCTGTTCCGTTCGAGAACTAAAAGTGCACCTGTTTTTTGTTTTTTTAGGGAAGCACAACTTTTAACCAAAGCATCAATATTTAGTGTTGATTCAGTATTATTAGAACTAACATTAAAAATTTTGAGATAACGATTGATTGTCTTTCGATTTGCCAAATTTGATGATCCCAACATTAATAATAATTTGCGGATTTCTTGTTGAAAAACCACAATAAGAGCAAATACTCCAACACTCATAAAACCCCCGAGTATGTTGCTGAGCAACTCCATATTCAACGCATCAGTAATTTTCCATATCAAATACAGTATTACAATGCCCACAAAAATATTGATAGCTGCTGTTCCTTTGACAAGGCGGTAAGCATAGTAAAGCAACATAGCTACCAATACAATATCGATAATGTCCAGTATATTAAAATCTAAAAAATCAAACATCCAATAAAATTACAAATAATTGGCTAAGCATACTTAAGTTTTTCAATGAGTTGTACGGCTTGATGGGCTTCCTTAACGTCGTGTACGCGTAGAATTTGCGTGCCTTGTAGCAGTGCAACGGTGTTTAATATGGTTGTTCCGATAAGCGCATCAGTGACTTCTATTTGAAGCAGTTTATGTATCATCGACTTGCGTGACACACCGATCAGCATTGGGATGCCATGTATTTGAATGCTACTTAGATTTTTTAGCAGCGAATAGTTGTGTTCTAAATTTTTACCAAATCCAAAGCCCGGATCAATTATAATGTCATGAATACCAGCCTTATGAGCTGTATCAATTTTTGATGTAAAAAATGATCTAATATGGGTCAATATATTATTATAGCTAGGATTGTCTTGCATGTTCTCAGGCTTACCTAACATGTGCATGGCAACATAAGGAACGCCGAGCATACCAACAGTTTTCAACATTTTTGGATCTAGATTACCACCCGATATGTCGTTGACCATGGCTGCACCAGCCTCTACGGCTTTTTTGGCAACATCGCTTCTGTAAGTGTCTATGGAGATGATGGTTTCTGGAAATTTTTTGTGTATTTCTTCAAGGACAGGTAACACCCGAGCCAATTCTTCATCGATGGAGATTTCAACTGTACCTGGTTTTGAGCTTGCTCCTCCGATATCTATAAATGTAGCGCCCTCGAGAAGCATTTTTTCTGTTTGGGCAAGTGCACTATCTATGTTGTTGTATAAACCACCGTCGTAAAAAGAATCTGGGGTGAGATTTAGAATACCCATTATTTTAGGTGTCGTTAGGTCAATGAGCTTGCCTTTACACGATATGTTCATAAATAGCGTTTAAATTTGTTGATTAAAAATCAAAAGATTTTCATTTTTGAGCGAAATTTACAACAAATCAAAACAGGTGGCGCAAACTCAAGCACAATATCTTAATGCAGCAATTACGTGCAAGTCATTGTTTGAACAAAAAATGAAAGATTACGGCTGTGCGTGGCGCATACTTCGTCCAGCTTCTCTCACCGATCAAATTTTTATCAAAGCCCAACGGATTAGAACCCTTCAAAAACTAGAAACAAAAAAAGTTGACGAGGATGAAGTATCTGAATTCATTGGCATTGTAAATTATTCTACTATGGCACTAATCCAATTGGAGTTGGGTGCCGCAGATCAGCCTGACATGTCGAGCAATGAGGTAATGGCGCAATACAATAAACACGCATTAGCCGCTAAGTCTCTAATGGAGCTAAAGAACCATGACTATGGTGAGGCATGGCGTGACATGCGTGTAAGCTCCCTTACAGACTTGATTTTACAGAAGCTATTGCGCGTAAAACAAATTGAAAATAACCAAGGTAAAACAATTGTTAGTGAAGGCATAGAAGCCAACTTCCAAGACATGATTAATTATGCCTTGTTTGCATTGATACACTTAAAGAACCAATCACAACCATGAGAAAACAAATCGTAGCTGGTAACTGGAAAATGAACCTTAACGCTTCAGAAAGTGAAGAACTTATTGCCGAATTAAAAACACAAACTTTTAATGACGGAGTACACGTAGCTATCGCTATACCTTATTTACACCTAGCTGCAGCAGTAGTGCAAACGGCTGGTACATCAATTAATGTTGCCGCACAAAACATGCACCAAGCTGCTTCTGGTGCCTTTACCGGCGAAGTATCGGCAGCAATGTTAGAAGAAATAGGAGTAAAGACCGTTATCCTGGGACATTCTGAACGCAGGGCTTATTTCTGTGAAACTGATGCACTTTTAGCTGAAAAAATTAATACTGCATTGAAAAATGAAATGCATGTAATTTTTTGTTTTGGTGAGGAGTTAGAAGACCGAAAGTCAGAATCTCACCTTGATTTTGTTGCAAGCCAAATTAAAAACAGTCTCTTTCACCTAAATGAATCCCAATGGGAAAATATCACTCTTGCTTACGAACCAGTGTGGGCTATTGGAACAGGAGAAACGGCTAGTCCAGTACAAGTTCAAGAAATGCATGCACACATTAGGGCAGTGTTGGCTACAAAATATGACGACGTATTAGCACAAAGCATTTCTGTTCTTTATGGCGGAAGCGTAAAGCCCGCCAATGCCAAAGAGATTTTCGCACAAAAAGATATTGATGGCGGATTAGTAGGTGGCGCTTCTCTTAATGCTGTTGACTTCACAGCGATTGTCAACTCTTTTTAAATTTGAAAGCCTATCGCGCTTATCATTTTGATATTTATCCAATTGAAAAAACACCTATTTTTTCTGCTTGGTTAACGACTTTTCCATTTGAAAGTTTTATCACTACTGAAACAGGTGTAACAGCCTATGTTTCTTTAGAATTAGCTTCGAATATTTCTCCAGCAGCTTTTTTAGCTTTTCCTTTTGACGGATTAAAGGTTAGTGTTAAAACAGAAGATTTTGAAGGGCAAAATTGGAATGCAATTTGGGAAGAAAACTTTGATCCAATTACAGTTGGCGAATGCACCATAAGAGCTTCATTTCACAAAACTTCCACTACTAAGCATGAAATCATCATTGACCCAAAAATGTCTTTTGGAACAGGTCATCATGCTACAACACAGCTTATACTTGAACATCTTCTAGAACTAGATTTTCCTTATAAATCAGTTTTAGATATAGGTACGGGAACAGGTGTTTTGGCAATTGCTGCAAAAATGCAGGGCGCTGAAAAGGTTGCTGGCATTGATATTGAAAGTTGGTGTGTTGACAATGCCATGGAAAATGCGGCTAAGAATGATATATACGATATTGCATTTAGTACCAAAACACTAGATGATTTTACAGATTTTAAACCGGACTTAATTTTGGCTAACATTAACAGGAATGTGTTGTTGTCCCATTTACCTAGCTATGCTCAAATGCTTTCTCCAGGTTGTGGCTTAATCTTATCTGGGTTTCATTACGAAGATGTAGCAGCTATTCAAAATTTGGCTCAAGAAAACGGGCTCAAACCACTAAGGATAACAGAAAAAGAAGGNTGGATTTGCNTAAAATTTATAATTTAGTGGAGATGATTTACTTTGAAAAAACAAAAGAGCAAGAGCATGAANAGCGGAAAGTAGCCNTTAAAACCTCCCGTTTGCACGAAATTATTCTTTATAATGACGATATCAATACTTTCGATCATGTCATCAGTACCCTTATAGAAGTGTGTGAACATACGCCAGAGCAGGCTGAGCAATGTTCGCTTATAGTTCACTACAAAGGTAAATGCTCAGTTAAGCGTGGTTCTTACGGTGAGTTGGAACCTAAGTGCATCCGACTACACGCTGCCGGACTGAGTGCAGAAATCGTTTAGAACTTTATTTTTCTCAATTGCTTAACTTAGCTAAAAAATTGACCTATGCGTATTCTGTATATACTACTGCTTTTCGCATGTTTTAGTTATGCTCAACCTACTACTATCAAAAATTCAATTCATAAATTTACTGTTGAGGATATAAACGGCGAATCTTTTTCCTTTGAATCTTTAATTGGAAAGAAAGTTATGATTGTAAATACGGCCTCAAAATGTGGACTTACCCCTCAATACAAAAAATTAGAGGATCTTTATCAAGAATATAAAGACCAAAATTTTATAATTATTGGCTTTCCATCTAATAATTTCATGTGGCAAGAACCAGGTAGCAACGAAGATATCAAAGTCTTTTGCAAAAAAAATTACGGGGTTTCTTTTCCCATGATGTCTAAGATAAGTGTTAAAGGAAAAAGTCAGCATCCACTTTATGATTTTCTTACTAAAAAAGATAAAAACGGTGTAAAGGACAGCTCTGTTAAGTGGAATTTTCAAAAGTATCTCATTGATGAAAATGGTCATTTGGCAAAAGTGATTTCCCCCAGAACACAGCCTGATGATCCTATTATACTAGATTGGATAAAAAGCTAAAAATGAAAATAGATATCCTTGCCATTGGGGCGCACCCTGATGATGTAGAACTTTCTTGTGCGGGAACCTTAGCTAAAGAAATTGCTAATGGTAAGCAGGTAGCTATTCTTGATCTTACGCAAGGAGAACTTGGGACTAGAGGAACAGCTAAAATTCGTGCAAATGAGGCTAAAGATGCAGCTAAAGTATTAGGTGTTACAGCTCGATATAATCTCAATTTTGTTGATGGTTTTTTTAAAAATGACAATGAACATCAGTTGCAATTGGTAACATACATTCGTTTTTTAAAACCTGATATAATACTATGCAACGCTGTTGAGGATCGACACCCAGATCACGGCCGAGCAGCTGCAATGGTAGTAGAAAGTTGTTTTTTGAGCGGATTACACCAAGTAAAGACTACATATGAAGGGCACACCCAAGATGCGTGGCGCCCAAGGCAAGTGTATCACTACATTCAATGGAATGATGTCCATCCTGACTTTGTTGTAGATATAAGTGGCTACATAGACATTAAGCTCAAGGCTGTCAATGCATTTGCCTCACAATTTTTTGACCCACAAATGTTAGCTCCTGAAACACCAATCAGTAGTCAAAACTTTCTAGATAGTGTTAAATATCGTGCTGCCAATTTGGGAAGACTCATTGGGGTTGATTATGCAGAGGGGTTTACAGCAATGCGTTTATTGGCTGTTGATCGCATAAACGATTTGATGTAAAGGCTGTTTTGGATTCTCTAAAAACGTAGTACATTTGTACCTTCTAAATGGTGGTTGTAGCTCAGTTGGTTAGAGCGCTAGATTGTGGTTCTAGAGGTCGCCGGTTCGAGACCGGTCTTCCACCCAATAAAACCTTCGAGAAATCGAGGGTTTTCTTCTTTTAGTTCTGCTACTTCTAATCCTCTTAAATAGGTTGGTGTACATTTAACACTCTCTTAAAACAATGTTTTTATATTTGAGTATGATAAAAATAGAAACTGTAAAAAATATTTTATGCGGGATTTGGTGTATAGGTTATTTCTTAAGAATAGTCGGTAAACTAACTGACTTGTACGAAATTCCTATATGGAGTATCTATTTAACAATAGCATCTTTTATCTTATGGACGACCTTATCATTAACTATGTATTTTAACAATAAAAAGAAAAAATGAAAAGAAGAGATTTTATTAAGACAGGGGCTCTGAGTACAATTTCTGCTCTCTTACTACCTAGTCTGTTTGCCCAGAGTAGAAAAACTAAAAAAGTAAAGATTGCAATTTGTGGGTTAGGAAGATATGCTGAAAATCAAATCGCACCAGCTATTAGAGAATCCGAATTTGCTACTCTAACTGCTATTATTACAGCTTCAAATGAAAAAATACCAAAGTGGCAAAAGTTATATAATATTAGCTCCAAAAATATTTACAATTATGATAATTTAGACTCAATTTCCAATAACCCAGATATTGATTGTGTTTATATATGTACTCCTACTGGAAATCACGCGGAATACACTATTAGAAGTTTCCAGGCCGGCAAACATGTTATTTGTGAAAAACCTATGGCTCCAACTGTTAAAGATTGTGATAAAATGATAGAAGCTGCTAAAAAAGCTAAAAAATCACTTCAAATAGGTTATAGACTTTACTGGGACCCTTTTAATATAAGTCTAATTGAATCAATGAAAAGTTCAAAGTATGGTGATTGGACTGAAATGAGTGGCGGCTTCTCATTTAAGCAAGGAAAGTGGAGAGGAAAAGGAGATTGGAGACTAACAAAAGCTATGAGTGTAGCGGGCTCACTATACGATCTTGGTGTTTATGTTGTCCAATCTGCCTTTTATTCAGCACAGAACCATCCACTAAGTGTTAGAGCACGCAGTTGGACTGATCGAGTCGAAATTTATAAAGAAATCCACGAACATTGGGAATGGGAATTAGAATGGCCCAATGGTAAAATATCAAAACATAGCTCTAGTTATGGCAAATATGAAAATTTCATTCATCTTGAAACTGAAATGGGAAAACTAGGATTAAAACCAGC
>PAAD01000064.1 GCA_002698745.1 Flavobacteriaceae bacterium | reverse complement strand
AATGTAGTTTTACCAGAACCACTTTCTCCACGCATTCCACAAAACTCGGATGAAGCCAAAGTGAAATTATCTACATCAACAATATCAATATTTTCTCCCTCGGGGGAAGAAAATGATTTTTTTAACTGGTTAACCTTAAGCAAACTCATCTTCTCCTTTTTTCAACAAAAGGCGTAAAGAAGGCAAGCTGTATGAAATAATTAACTTATTAAAAAATAATCAGACCACATGATTGAGAGCTTGAACAACATTGAGAGCATCGTTTCCAATACTTTCCATTTCATTCAGTATATCGATATAGATCATTTCAGCCTTTAAGTTTTCTTTATCCTGCATTCGTTTAACTGCATTTTTGCGTAAGGATTTCCTGGAAGCATCAATACGATCCTCTATCATTTCAGCTTTTTCAATATCTGGAACACTTCCGTCCTTAAGGTGGGTTTGATACAATTCCATAAAATCAAGGATCTGCTCGGAAAAGACTTTTATCTCACGAAGAGTTTCCTGAGGTAACACTCGGTTCTTTCGATATTTTCGATGTGCTAGCTGAACGAGGCGGTGGCAACAGTCGCCTATATTTTCAAGCGGAAAGGGGTCCGAAGCAAGTGCATCTTCCCTTACATCCAAACGAAGATGGGCTTCCCTTTTATTTCCATCTACCCTGTGGCAGTAAAAACAATTTTCCGAAAGAATAGAAAGGGCATCCCGGTTGAAATTTAAGGTCTCGACAAGTAATCAAACTAGAAGAAAAAGATAAAACCCAAATTTTATTCAAGAATTATGATCTAAGAGAATGCAACCAAATTGGTAATAGAATGCGGAACATTGGCATACAATTTAGCCAAATGATTCAAAGATTGATTACAAGGATGAATCCATATCTTGTTTATAAATGATTTATCAGCCACTGATAAAATCGACATGCCCCCTATTCAGTTAAGGGTTTTCTTCAGTTTGGACTTTTTGAATTCTTTTGCGTGGCGAACATCCCGGCTTGTTGCCATAAAAACAACTTCTTTTGAAATGTTTACCGCATGGTCGGCAATTCGCTCAAGTGACTTTGAAATGAAGAGCATTTCAAAGATCGACGACGCTGAAGCAGGATCTTGATTAACCAAGTCCTGACAGAAAGACATATTGTCTAAATTTAGTTGGTCAACCTTCAAGTCAGTGGTCCAGATATTTTTGGCTTTTTTTTCGTCAAATTCCGCAAATACGGAAAGCGCATCACGAATCATTTCCAATGCAATTTCTCCCATCTCAGGGATTTTATTAAAGTCATGAATCGCGGTGTTTTTAGACCTGCGGGCAATGGCTTTAGCTTCATCGCCAATTCTCTCAATCTCATGACTTGCTTTCATGGTGGAGACAAGGAGTCGCAAATCTGTGGCAACGGGTGCATGAGTAGATAAATGAGAGGTAACATTTGCACTCAGGTCATTCTCTAAGTTATCAATTTCCTCATCTTTTTTTCGTACGATCTTTGCTTTTTGTATGTCTCCCTCCAAGAGGGACTCCATAGCAAGCTGAAGAGAATCAGTTGCAAGTTGTCCCATAAGTAGGAATTTTGATCTTATGTTCTCAAGGTTGTTTTCAATGTAGGTCGTCATGTTTTGGTCTTATGAATATAAAAGTACCTAAGATCATCCAAATTTTCCAGAAATATAGTCTTCCGTTTGTTTCTTGGATGGATTCAGGAAAATGGTTTTCGTTTGGTCACACTCGATTAATTTTCCTAGGTAAAAGAAAGCAGTCTCATCAGAAATTCTACCAGCCTGCTGCATATTATGAGTCACAACTACAATCGTGTATTGCTCTTTCAGGCTAAGAATCAATTCTTCAACCCGTCCGGTGGCGACGGGGTCAAGGGCAGAGCATGGCTCATCCATTAGTATAATTTCGGGTTCTACAGCAAGGGTACGAGCAATACAAAGCCGTTGCTGCTGACCGCCAGAAAGACCATAGGCATTTTCATTAAGCCTGTCTTTTACTTCTTCCCAAAGAGCTGCCCTGGTGAGGCTTTCCTCCACTTTTTGATCAACTACCCGTTTGTTTTTTATACCCTGTATGTGCAAGCCATAGGCAACATTTTGATAAATTGATTTGGGAAATGGATTGGATTTTTGGAAAACCATCCCGACTTTTTTTCTTAGCTCAATAACATCCACCGATTTATCATGAATGTCCGTTCCTTGAATGAGAATCTTCCCCTTGGAAATCCGGGAGTTATCAATTAAATCATTCATCCTGTTAATGGTACGTAGGAGGGTGCTTTTCCCACATCCTGAAGGTCCAATGAAAGCCATTACCTTTTTTTCTGGAATATCAAGATTTACATCAAACAAAACTTGGTTTTCACCATAGGAAAAATCTACACCTTGAATGCTAATAGCAAACTGTTTTGAGATTTTTTCCTTCTTCTTTTCTTTTTTTGAATCGGTCATGATAGGTGGCTTTACCAACGATACTTTTTTCTGAGTTTATTTCTTAAAATAATGGAGGAGCTCGCAACAATGAAGACGAGTGCCAGAAACACAAAAGCAGTCCCATACTGCATATCAGCGGTATATTCGTTTTGAGGAATCTTAGCACTAACCACATAGATATGATATGGCAGAGCCATTACGCCCTGGAAGAAAAAGTCAGTCCAATGTTCAAGGTTTTCCCAGGGTAATTCGGTTCTTTTGGCGTAAGCTGCGGTAAACATAATGGGTGCAGTTTCGCCGGCAACGCGAGCAACGCCAAGGATCGAAGAAGTCAGGATTCCCGGCATTGCATAAGGCAAAACGCTGGTTCGGATCATTGTCCATTTAGATGCTCCAAGTGCAAGTGAACTCTCCCGAAAGCCCTGCGGTATAGAGCGAAGTGACTCTTCACTGGCGGTAATAACCACTGGTAACACCATAATCGCCAATGTAAACCATCCTGCAATTAGCGACACATTCCAGTCCAGAAAGATAACAAAAAGACCAAAGCCGAAGAGACCAAATATTATGGAAGGAACACCGGCAAGGTTGAGAATTGCCAGACGAATGGTTGAGAGAAATCTCCCAGACTTTCCGTACTCAGCGAGGAAAATTGCACAGAACACACCGAGAATGATCGCAATGAGCATAGCACCAATTACCAGAAGAAAAGTTCCGACGATGGCAGGAAAAATACCACCCCCTGAGTATGAAAAGTCTTTAGAAGGTATTTCCACAGTAGCTATTACTTGAAGCTCGCTAAGAAGTTGTTCAATTGCTTGTGCATTGTCTTCCTCTAATTCCGATGAAATAATCTGTTTGGTTTCTTTATAATCACTATATGATATTACAAGATCACCCAAAGGTTTGGGTTCTGGTTTTGAAAGAAAATTTTCTGCCCTTAATTTTAATTCTTTAGATTTAGAAAGAAAATCCTTCACCAATAAGTGAATGTTTAGTTCAAGAAAGTTTACATAAGCTAACTTAATTTCGGTAATTATCTTTGCATTTGGATTTGAAATGCCAGGAAAATGGTTGGCCTTAAATTGCAGAAGTTGTTTCTCAAGTAATTTAAGTCGCGTGCTTTGCGAAGAGAAAAAACCGTTAATGAAAGTACTGACCATAGGTGCGACTTCAGGCTCATTGATTTCAAAATCTTCCGCAGTCAGTTTTGTGTCTTCCATGAGAGATATCCAAAAATCAAACTTCTGGATAGATTCATTTCGCTCGTAACCAAGTAATAATTTCTGCAGTTTATCGATACTTTCAGAACTTGCTGCGTTGAAAAGAGTGTCAAACCTAGTTCCCAATTCATTCAGGTTTTGCGAAAATTTTTCATCACCAATTTGAGCGTTCCATTGTTTGGAGATTTTCTTCTCCTTAAGTTGATAATATTTGTTTGAGCTTAACTTTTGTTTTGTCCCGTTTGTTTCAATTACATGAAGAGTCTGGGGATGTTCGGTAAGAAACTCCCAGTTGATTAGTCCTTCCCCCTCAAAAATCTTTTTAGATCCTTTCGAGATAATGTCCCAGAATAGAAAACCTGCAGAAAATAGAACAAAATAGGTCATGGACCTCATAACGGAGAAAGCAATTATCTCGCAAACTCTCTCCTTGGTGAGAACCATTTTGAAAGAATTTTCTGCTTCTTTTTGTTGGGAACTCATCAATAATTGGCTTTGTATTTCCCTGCGATGGTCTGGGAAAGAATATTTATCGACAATGAAAGAGTGAAAAGTACTACCCCAACCATAAATAGTGCCCGGTAGTGAATACTTTCAAACTCAACTTCACCCATCTCCTGTGCAATAATCCCCGTCATAGTATGAACGGGTTGAGCAAATACACCCAATCCGGAAGTGAAATCAGGAATTGCAATACGGTTTCCAGCACACAGCAAAACCACCATGGTTTCACCAATCACTCGACCAAGACCAAGTAGAATCGCGGAAATAATACCAGTTATTGCCGAGGGTACGATAATTTTAATACAAGTCTGCCACTGGTTGGCACCCAAGGAAAGTGAAGCATCCCTTAACGCTCTAGGCACATTGTTAAGGGCATCCTCGGCAAGTGTGAAGATTGTTGGAACTGCCATTAGAGCAAGGAGGCATCCTGCCGTGAGTGAATTTAGTCTTTCATTCGTAAACTCGCTGATAATCCCTCCAAGTACTGCTATTCCGAAAAAGCCAATGACAACCGATGGAATTGCAGAAATAAACTCTATGCTTGGTTTTATGATAGCCTGTTCTTTCTTGGATGCCATCTGATTGATGTAGATGGCGGATCCTACACCCAATGGGATTGCCAATACCAAGGCGATCAAGGTTACCAACATAGAGCCGGAGAACAATGGAAGAACTCCGTACCAGTCCTGTCTCGCGGAATTAGTTACCCAGTCAGTACCAAGGAGGAATCCTGTGACAGCCCGGAAAAGAGGGAAGGTACTGTCTGGATTCCATAGAGAAAGTCTTTTTTCGTAGTTTGGAATTTCATCCAAATATTCAAAAACAGCCTCTTTAGCTTTGGAGAAATCGTTTTGAGATTCAGGTAGCGAGAAGTCACCTTCAAAGCTTTCAAAAAGATTTCGAAAATCATCCGCCTGTGTTTGAGATATTTCCAGGTATTTATCGTTGTAGGAACTCTGAATCTGAGGGATTAGATTACTGATCATTTTTTCCTTAAAAGTACCACTTTCGCTACCAATACTGGGATTGATTTGTTTGGCTAAATCTTCTCTGTCATGTCGGGTAAAGTAATAATACCAAGCTTCAAGTTCTTTATGCGAAAAATAGGTTCTATTTTCAATATCTTCCAAACTTAAGTTGAAATCTTCAGCCGGAAGGTTTGAACTAAGGGCTTCTTTTCTGAGATTATGAACAGTCTTCTTCTTGCCGAGGAAAAGCTTTGTTTCTGCTGCCCATTTGACTACTTTCTTTTCGTAATTTAAGAGTGATTCTTTGACGGTTTGGAAGGACTGGGAAAACTTCAGGAATTCATTTTTGGAAGTCTCTGCTTTACTCTTTTCTTCAGAGTTTTTTGCAATGGAATCAAAAAACTTGGTTTCTCTAGCAAGAATGCCTTCCAGGTAACGAAAAAGTAATGTCTGTGAATCATGTTGTTTGGATACTACATTCGCGTACTCCATCCCGGAGGATCGGTAAGTATTCATTTCGTCTTGATACTGGCCAAAAAATTCAATGCCTTCCTTGAATAAAAAGATGGTTATCAGTCCTAAAATAACCACAGACATGATAGCATTACTTCCAAAGAAAGCCTTAATTATAGATTCCTTTTTCAATTTATATGGCTTTGACGAAGTGGGTTTGTGGGGACTAAGATGACAGAAAATTCTTGAGACAAATTAGCTCCCTTTTTGTCTTAAAATGGTGATCATGGCAATAAAGACCCTTAATATTTTTAAAAGAGGGTATTTCATCTACTTTCGATCCTAGGTATTTCGATGGTAAATTCGGTTCTTTCATTTGGACTACTTTCAGCCCGGATATGCCCTCCATGCGAGTCTGCAATGTGTTTTACTATGCTGAGTCCCAAGCCAGTACCGCCTTTTTCGCGGGAGCGTCCCTTATCAACGACATAGAATCTTTCGAAAATTTGGTTTAAATCTTTTTGTTTAATTCCGCATCCGTCGTCGATTACGGAGCATGAAATCCAATTTCCATCTTTAATAATTTCGCTCTTTACGGTTACTTTAGAAAAGTCATTTCCGTATTTAAATGCATTGTCTATAAGATTACTTATGGCGATTGCCATTTTCACGGCATCAAATGGAAAAGGTTCAAGTTCATCTTCTAGTTCGAAAAATAATTTTTCTGAATCAATGTATGGTTTGTCCTGTAAGTAATGATGAACTCCATGAATTATTTCGGATAATTTGTTGGAAGTTTTATTAAGAGAGATTTCGTCCGCTTCAAGCTCTGAAAGACTGAGTAAATCTTCAACAAGAGTTTGTAAGCGGAGGGCATTTTTGTGGATTTTCTGCATGAAATTCCTTCCAGGTTTTGAAAGCATGTCTGACTCCTCCAATAAGGTTTCGGAAAAACCTTTTATCATGGTTATTGGAGTTCGCAGTTCATGGGAAGCGTTTGCCACAAAATCCTTTCTCATTTTTTCGGATTTTTTTATTTCGGTAAGATCGCGAAGGAGGAGGAGGATTGTATCGCTTTTATTAGTGACAGAGTTTAAAATTAAGGCTCCTGTCGCTTCAAAGTAGTAAGTGTTACGTAGATCAAAAAACTGAAATTCAGATCTTTCATGCTTTTNGCCGATTTTAATCTTATCGATCATTTCAAGCAGTTGGGAAGAATCAATGAATGCCTCAAGTCTTCTACCAATAAGCGTTTTACCGNCCGAGAAATAATAATTAGCAGTTTGATTTGAGAAAGTGATGATGTGCCCTAAATCAAGNANCANTACNCCATCAAGCATGCCGCCNAGTGTCTCGTTAAATTCATTGGCTCGCTGATCATNCTGATTTTTAAGTGCATGTATTTGTGATTTATTNTCTTCAAGAATCTTCTGGAAGTCAGTCAACGAAAGTTCTTTAGGTAGNAGCTTAGTATCTTCAATAATCAAGCTATGCCCNTCTTCCATTGAGTTAAAGATTTCCCTAACAACACGAATCGTAACTTTTCTTTGCAGCCAAAGAAAAATTGTTAGAAGGAAAAAAATAATGGCGATCGCAACCCACATGGAATCACTATGCTCTCAATTGGTTTGTAGATCAATCCGCAAGCAGTTTATAACCAACTCCACGCACTGTCTTTACGAAAACTCCTTTTGGGCCAAGTTTCGAGCGCAGCCTGCCAATGTGATTATCTACCGTTCGGGTTTCAATTTCAGTATCGTAATTCCAGACATTAACTAAGAGGTTCTCTCTCGATTGCACTCGCCCAGTACGCTCCATCATCAAATGTAGTAGTTTAAATTCAGTGTTGGTGAGATCGATTAAATCTCCGTCAATGGTTACTTCGTGAGATTCCGGATCCAATGCAATGCCCCCAGCGAGAAGTTTTCCCTGCATCGCGACCTGCTTTCTTAAGGTTCTTGCCAAGATAACCTTGATTCTCGCAACCAGTTCACGGGTATCAAAAGGCTTGTTCAGATAATCATCAGCTCCCTTGGTGAAACCTTTTATACGGTCATCCACATCAGTTTTCGCAGTTAGAAAAAGGATAGGAATATTTTTCAATTTAGAATCTACTTTTAACATGCTACAAAGCCGAAAGCCGTCGAGCTCAGGCATCATTACATCAAGAACAATAAGGTCCGGTCCTACATCCCTTGCTATACTGATTCCTTCAAAGGGATTAGTGGTTGAAGAAGTTTGATATCCCTCTTTTTTCAATTTGAATTCAAGGAGCTCGCAAATGTCAGGCTCATCATCAACGATTAGAATCGTGTATTTGGATGTCTTGAAGGTTGATACTGTTTCGTCCATGCTCATTGTATACTTAATTATTGTAACAAATTTACACGGAAACGATTAAAATAACGTTACATTTTTGTGTCTGCCCATAATAAATCTTTTTTATCCAAAACGTCTCTTACAAAGAAGTTATGGCATTATGTTTGAACCTTGAATGAATCATTGAAAATTTCATTGTTACGTATTTGATACTATTTTCGTGATTAACCGTGGCAATCTTTTGATGTAATCGCAGTAGCGTTTCATGTAAGCGTTAGTTTATAATTGGTCTTATGAACGTGGCTGCAGGCGAAAGCCTGCAGCTTTTTTTAAGTCAGATGACTTTTAATCTGAAAAGACAATTCTCAAGTTAGTAAAAAAAAGGGATGCTGAGTAGCATCCCTTGTTTACTAAAATAACATGAAAGTCAGTTCGCGGGAACAAATCCAGTGCTTGCCACTATTTTTTGTCCATCGGGAGTAAGAACAAAATCAAGGAACTTCTTTGCATTGCCTGATGGCTTACCATTAGTAAAGCAATTAAGACCACGAGCTAGTTTATAGCTTCCGTCGTTTGCGGTTGTAGAAGAAGGGAGGACTCCTTCAACGGACACAACTTTAATTCCCTTGGCACCAACATAGGCTAATCCAATATATCCGATACCATTCACATTATTGGCTACCTCTGTTGCAATTTGTTCGTTACCAGCCATTTTCTGAGTTGAATTTCCATAATCTCTATTCGCCAAAGCAAATTTTTGAAAAAATGCGTAAGTTCCTGAAGAGGTGTTTCTTGTATATGCAGAAATCTTTCCACTTTTTCCTCCTACTGAACTCCAGTCGGTAACATCATCGGTAAAAATCCTTTCGATGTCTTTTAAGGACAATTTAGAAATAGGATTTTTCTCATTAACAATCACTGCCACTGCATCTAGAGCCACTACAGTTTTTGTAAGGCGCACGCCATTGGCCCCTGCTGAGGCTTTTTCCTTCCCTTTGAGCTCACGGCTAGACATCCCGATATCGGCAGTGCCATCAATAATTGCGGCAATACCAGTTGAAGACCCTTCTGCCGCGATTTCAAATTTTGTTCCAGGATTCTTATTTTCATAAGCTTCTGCTAACTTGGGAATCATTTTGGCACCAAGAGTATCTGAACCCTTTATTACAATTTTTGCTTGACCGTTAAGGATAGTTGCACACGCAATGGCTTTAGCGAAGATTAATGCTTTTTTTATAACATTCATGTTTTTAATTAGTAGTAGGTTTGTTTTACAAATTTCGAGTAGTTTTACCAGCTAATCCGAAAGGCGGTAGTGAATCCCCACCCTTCGTATTCTTTTGAGCCGTCTGCTTGATTAAGTTCTGTATATTGTAGTCCATTTTGCCACTTCAGCTTGTGACCATAAAAGAAGTGATTTAATCCAAAGAAATACTCTGTAAGATCATCCCCTTTTCCTACTGTGGGAGCCTGTGGTAATCTGCTCTCCCACCTACTTGCTTTTAGTTGATCTTCACCAGAGCTGTCTAGGTGCGTGTAGCAAAAAATTACCTGCGTTTTGTCAGTAATATCGTAAAAAGGCATCAATTGGATACCCCATACATTTCCGTCCTTACGGTCCGCAAAACTTAAGTCTGTCCAAAAGTACCAATCATTATTTTCCCATTTGGTGACAAAG
>PAAD01000048.1 GCA_002698745.1 Flavobacteriaceae bacterium | reverse complement strand
TGCCAAGCAAATGAATGACTTGCCTGAAGGGCTTAAACCTAAAGTTAAAGGTGGTGGTTCATTAACAGCATTGCCGATTATTGAAACTCAAGCAGGTGATGTATCCGCCTATATACCGACTAACGTAATTTCGATTACTGATGGGCAAATATTCTTGGAGTCTGACTTATTTAACTCAGGTGTTCGTCCTGCCATTAACGTAGGTATTTCGGTATCGCGTGTAGGTGGTTCTGCACAAATTAAGTCCATGAAAAAAGTTGCAGGTACACTAAAGCTTGACCAGGCGCAGTTCCGTGAGTTGGAAGCCTTTGCCAAGTTTGGTTCTGACCTGGATGCAGCAACCATGAACGTGATTGAAAAAGGGAAACGCAATGTGGAAATCCTAAAACAAGCCCAAAACGATCCGTTTACGGTTGAAGATCAAATTGCCATCATTTTTGCTGGGTCAAAAAACCTATTACGCCAAGTTCCCGTGAATAGGGTAAAAGAGTTTGAACAGAGCTATTTAGAGTTGCTTAAAGCAAAGCACCAAGTTGTGCTTGATACGCTTAAAGCAGGTAAACTCACAGATTCAGTTATTGATACCTTGACGAAAGTAGCCACTGATTTAGCCGCTCAATACGCATAAAAAATGGCAAACCTTAAGGAAATACGCAACCGGATAAGCTCTGTATCTTCTACGATGCAGATTACCAGTGCCATGAAAATGGTATCGGCAGCCAAGCTCAAAAAAGCACAAGATGCCATTACGGCCACACGTCCTTATGCAGCTAAGCTTACCGAATTGCTACAAAACTTAAGTGGTGCCCAAGACAATGAAAGTCCCTATACAACCGTGCGCCCTGTTAAACGCGTGGTCTATGTAGCCATCACGTCTAACCGTGGTCTATGTGGTGGGTTTAACGCCAATATCGTCAAAGCAGTTAAAGCACATGCCGCTTCGAACGAAAAAACTATGGCTGTATTTAGCGTAGGCAAGAAAGGCAATGACATCTTGAGCAAAGACTTTGATGTGGAAGGATACGAAACTGCCATATTTGATAATTTGACCTATGCAAATGCCGCTGAACTAGCGCAAAGGCTTATGGATGGCTTTGTAAACGAAGCTTATGACGAAGTACAATTGGTATACAACCGGTTCAAAAATGCAGCTACGCAATTGGTGACTGTAGAACCGTTTTTACCTCTAGTTCCTGAAACTAGTGAAAATCAAACGGATTACATCTACGAGCCGGGCAAAGAAGCCATTTTCAACACCCTGCTTCCAAAAGCACTTAAAATGCAATTGTTTAAGGCGCTTCGCGATTCCTTTGCCAGTGAGCACGGGGCACGCATGACTGCCATGCACAAAGCAACAGATAATGCCACTGAGCTTCGCGACCAATTGAAGTTAACATACAACAAAGCGCGTCAGGCGGCAATTACTAATGAAATCCTAGAGATTGTCGGTGGAGCTGAAGCCCTAAACGGCTAATGCTGTTCTTTATTAAAAATCTTTCGCCCCTATTTATTTTATTTTAATCCCCTTTTGGGTAGAGGTAGTGTAAATATAATAGAACGCCTTTTGCCGAAAGCTAAAGTTCTATTTCATCGTAATTTTTTGCCAACTCTCTTTTGTACTGAACAATAGTCGTGATTTTCCCTTCTACAATCCAAAAGCGCTCAAATAAAAAGGAAGACTGTATTTCTTGTTCCTTAAAGTAACGTGTATCTGATGATGGAATCGATACCACCGCAATAGAGTCGTCCTCAAGTGTTTGCGTAGACATACCGTGAGGTTTCCATAATAAAGAGTCAACTGACGCAAAGTACGATTGATAGAGCCCTAAGCTGACCTGCAGCTCTTCCCCTGAGTACGCATATATCTTTGCGTCTTCTGAAAAATATGTTATCAGTTTTTCCGCATCCATCGCATTGTAAGCTGCAGCTGCCTTTTTAACAAGTTCAATGTTTTCTTGACTCCCAAGCTTAAATGATTTGCCTTTTAAATTACCCATATACCACTCACCTACAGTAACTGATGGTGTTGGATTTGGGCTACAAGCAGCAGCTAGTATTAAAGTAAAGATTATTATTATTTTTTTCATCTAATTAAAATTTCTCTAAATTAGTATTTCTTTAAATATCACAAAATATATTTTTAATTTTAGCTGTTTACAAAAGGACAATAAGTCTAATTGACGAAAATAGCGGTTGCTAGCTGTTTTTCTTATTTTTAAATCATGAAAATTAATATTGTCAACCAATCCGCTAACGACCTACCGTCCTACGAAACTCTAGCTTCAGCTGGCATGGATGTGCGTGCGTATACAACTGAGCCCATTACACTCCAACCGCTCGAAAGGGGGCTTATCAAAACGGGATTGTTTATGGAACTTCCAAAAGGAGTTGAAGCGCAAGTACGTCCAAGAAGTGGTTTGGCACTTAAAAAAGGTATTAGCGTACTTAATTCCCCTGGTACAATTGATGCAGACTACAGAGGCGAAATTGGAGTTATTGTTATAAACTTATCTAGCGAACCTTTTACAATAGCTTCAGGAGATCGCATTGCCCAATTGGTAATTGCAAAGCATGAACGCGCGGATTGGAAAGAAGTTAAATCACTGAAAGAAACAGAGAGAGGCGTTGGAGGTTTTGGTAGTACTGGTATAAAATAACATATGAAGATAATCGTTCCCATGGCGGGTAGAGGCTCTCGCTTACTTCCACATACACTCACGGTCCCCAAGCCACTAATCCCTGTAGCTGGGATACCCATCGTTTACCGTCTAGTGCGTGATATTGCAAAGCTGCTCCCTGAACCTGTTATTGAAATTGCCTATGTGTTGGGAAACCCTGCCTACTTTGGTGAAACGGTCATGGCGAAGCTTACAGAATTGTCTGAAGGCCTTGGTGCCAAAACAAGTTTTTATCGTCAAAACCAACCACTTGGAACAGGTCACGCCGTAATGTGTGCAGCCCCTTCGCTTTCAGGGCCTGCAGTTATTGCCTATGCCGACACCTTAATCCGGGCGAATTTAACTCTGGATCCAACAGCAGATAGCGTGATTTGGGTAAAGCAAGTGGAAAACCCAGAAGAATTTGGTGTCGTGGAACTAGATAATACTGGCGCCATAAGTACTTTGGTAGAAAAACCCCATGATTATGTTTCGAGCCTAGCTGTAATTGGGATTTATTACTTTAAAGAAATTGAATTGTTAAGAGATGCCTTACAAGGCGTTTTGGAAGAAAAACTAACAAATGGTGGCGAATACCAAATCAACGATGGTATTTTGCGTATGATTGAAGATGGCAAACGCTTTGTTCCTGGTGAGGTTAGTGCATGGATGGACTGTGGAAACCCCGCGGTAACTGTGGAAACTAATGGTCGAATGCTAGATTATTTAGCAGCTGAGGGACAAGAACTTGTTGGCAAGGTTGAAATTGAAAACAGCCAAATTATTAAACCCTGTTTTATTGCAGACGGAGTTGTACTTAAAAACTCAACTGTAGGGCCGCGTGTTTCCATTGGCGCCGATACAGTAGTCTTGGACAGTACAGTCAAAAACAGTATGATTCAAACAAACTGCCATATAGAGAAAACAAATTTGGACGGAGCCATGATTGGCAATCATGTCCGTTATAGCGGAGTGCAAAAGCAACTTAGTGTTGGCGATTATTCAGAATTAGAATAACAAATGAAAAAACTGGTCCTTGTTGGAATTGGGTTGTTACTATTCATAGGGTGTAAATCCCTAAATCCAGTGGCAACTACCAGCGACATTGATACTAGCCTGCGCACACGGGCAGTTCAACAACAAATTGAAGACAAAGTACTGCGCTTTGAAAGTTTACAATGGCGTGGGCAAGCCTCGCTTGAGCAAAAAAGGAAACGACAAAAGGTTAGCGTTACGCTGCGTTTAAAGCAAGGCGTTGGCATCTGGATTAACGGATCTGTGATCGTACCTTTTGCTCGTGTTTTTATTACGCCTAAGCAACTTCAGTTTTATGAAAAAATAAATAGGCAATACGCGAAAGTTGATTTTATCCAATTGAAAAAGCTTCTAGGCGCACGGGTTGACTATGAAATAATTGAAAACATCATTACAGCGAGACCCCTAAACAAGCATTCGCTCAAACGAGCAAAGCTTACTTTTACACAAAACAGCTATGTGCTTAGCTCACGAAAAAGGGGAGTTTCTTTGATTTGGACCTATGACTCTGCCTTCAGACTTATCTCCCAACAGCTTTCAGACGGAGAAACGTTTGTCCGTGTAGATTATGATAGCTATCAGCGAATTGACAACCAATGGATCCCAGAACAGCTGAATGCTAGCTTAAGTGGGGTAGACAAGACCGTCAAGTTGAGATTGCAATTCAAGCAAATGCAATTAAACGGGAAGTTTAAAATGCCTTTTGAAATACCTAAGGATTATACAAAAATTAAACTGCATTGAAAAAGTGGATTTGGCTTTTAATACTTATTCCTGTTTTGAGTTTAGCTCAAAACAAAAAAGCTGCTCTTGAAGCCCAGAAAAAAAGGCTTCAACAAGAAATTGTTCAGATAAATGCATTGATTAAGACAAGTGCAAAAAAACGAGCTAATGTACTAACACAAGTAGAGACGGTTCAACTTAAAATGGAACGTCAAGATGCACTGATTCGAGTCACAAACCGCCAGATAAATAGACTCACCAAAGAAATAAATATAAACCTGCGCAACATAGAAAAGTTAAGGTCCGAACTCACATCACTAAAAAAAGATTATGCAGAAATGGTTGTTTCCGCTCGAAAAAATAAGTCCACTCAAAATCGTTTGATGTTCATACTCTCTTCTGAAAGTTTTTGGCAAGCCTACAAACGCATGGCTTATATGAAGCAATATTCCGCCTCCCGCAAACAACAAGGAGAGGAGATAGCTGCCAAAACCAAAGCAATACAGCAATACACATCAGACTTGGTAGCGCAGCGCAAGAATAAAAAACAACTCATTGAAGAAAATAGGAAAGCAAAAAAAGAATTAGACAGCATTAGAAAAAAACAAAATACACTTGTTCTAGATCTAAAAAAACGAGAAAGAAATTACACTGCACAAATCAAGAAAAAGCAAAAACAACGGGAAGCTATTGATAAAGAAATTACGCGCCTCATTAGGGAGGCTATTTCCGAATCAAACAAAAAAGCAGGAACAAAAACAGTGAGTTTTGTGCTAACTCCAGAAGCTAAAGCTCTTGCTGCTAGTTTTGTCTCCAATAAAGGGCGCTTACCTTGGCCCGTAGAAAAAGGAATTGTTACACAACGATTTGGTACACAACGCCACCCTGTAGTTCGCACCACCACGATCAAGAGCAATGGTGTAACACTTTCAGTCCCGGCTAGCGCAACGGCCAGAAGTATCTTTGAGGGAATCGTGTTAAATATTGTGCAATTTAAAGGAAGTAACCCCATAGTTCTCATTCAACATGGCAACTATATTTCAAGCTACAAAAATCTCAGCAAGGTCTATGTGAAAAAAGGTGATCGCATTGCTGCCAAACAGACTATCGGACAAATATTTACTAATAAAGATACGGGCAAGACAACACTACAGTTCAGCCTATTCCAAAATACCACGCCGCAAAATCCTGCGCTATGGTTATTCCGAATGAAATAAAAAAATGTAGGTATTACTGACGCATTTTGGCTATGTATTTACCAACCATGTCAAACTCAATATTAACCAAATCGCCTTTCTGCAGTTGGTGAAAAATAGTGTGCTCATATGTGTATGGAATAATGGCTACTCCAAAAGTATGGGGTGTAGAACCTACAACAGTTAAACTGGTGCCGTTCACACAAATAGAGCCTTTTTCAATGGTAATATTTTTGGAATCTTTACTATATGCAAAACGATACAGCCAGCTGCCATTTTGATCTTCGACTCCGGTACAAGTAGCTACTTCATCTACATGACCTTGTACCAAATGTCCGTCTAATCTGTCGCCAAGCCGCATGGCGCGTTCAAGATTAATTTTATCGCCCACAAACCACTTCTTCATTGCGGTTTTATCCAAAGTTTCCTGTATGGCTGTAACCGTATATTGGTTTCCGTCTATGGCAACTACCGTAAGGCATACCCCATTGTGTGCTAAACTTTGATCTATATTAAGCTCGTGAGAGATGTTGCTCGAAAGCGAATAGTGCACATTTCCACCTTCGCGTTCAATGCGTGTTATGGTACCCATCGTTTCTATTATTCCTGTAAACATAAGCGGCGAATCCTTTACCTTTGCGAAGCAAAAGTACACAAAATGCCTGCGTTACCCATTATTGCAATTTCTATTGGTGACCCAAACGGGGTCGGTGTTGAAATCATATTGAAAACATTTCAAGACAAAACAATGTTTGAACACTGCATCCCTGTGGTATATGCCAATATAGATTTTGTACAAAAACAACAGCTGCTTTATAGTACGCAAATTCCTTTGAGCTTAGTGGAAGGTATGCCTAAACAGGGTGTATTGAATATTGCTGCAATATGGAAGGACACACCTGAATTAGATTTTGGTAAGCAAACGACCATGGCAGGGGTTACCGCATTTGAGTCACTTCAAGCTGCTGCTTTTGCAGTCCAAAAAAAACAGGCCGATGCACTTGTTACAGCACCGATTAATAAAGCAACGATAACGAGTCTTAATTTTCCTTTTGCAGGGCATACACACTATCTGGGTGCATTGTGGGGCGGAGATGCCTTAATGCTACTGGCACACAATACACTTCGAGTTGCGTTGTTAACCGATCACATCCCGCTACACAAGGTTACAGCCGCCATAACTATAGATTTAATTAAGCGGAAAGCAGAACGGCTAAGCAAAACGCTACAGCAAGATTTTGGTTGCCAAATACCTAGAATGGCTCTGTTAGGATTAAATCCACATGCGAGTGATCAAGGAGTTATTGGCAATCAAGACGATGCCATACTAAAGCCAGCTGTAGCGGAACTAAAGAACCAAGGTGTTTTGCTAACTGGACCTTTTGCTGCCGATAGTTTTTTTGGCCAAAAACGTTACACAAATTTTGATGCTGTGTTGTCATGCTATCATGACCAGGGCTTGGTTGGTTTTAAGACCCTAGCGTTTGGACAAGGAGTAAACGTAACTACTGGGCTGCCTTTTGTACGCACTTCACCAGATCACGGAACCGCTTTTGATATAGCAGGAAAAGGAGTAGCAAATCATGATTCTTTCTCTGCTGCTGTGAAGATGGCGTGTACGATATACAGTAACCGTCAAAAGACGGATTAAATAGAGATCTATGACGACAAATTTTATATATTTGCCGACTGTAATGAGTGAAAAAAAGAATGTTTTAGCCCCCTTTTTGCTGGCTTTTGCTGGACTCAAAGAAGGAGTACATCATTTTAATCGCGACATTTCAAGCAAGTTCTTTGATGCTTTTAATTATACCGAATTCAACAGTGCTGCGCTTTTTGTTGAGATTGATTTGACCAAAAAAGCCAATATGCTAGAAGTACGATTTACGGTTTCTGGTAATGTTCGTGTTAGTTGTGATTTAACTAATGAATTGTTTGATTTACCATTAACCCCAACGCATGAGTTTTTGGTGAAGTTTGGAGGGGAATTCAATGATGAAAATGAACATCTACTGATACTTCCACATGGATCACATCATTTGGATCTCGCACAAACACTATTTGAAACCATTGTGTTAGCAGTTCCACAAAAAAAAGTACACCCCGGTATAGAAAATGGCAGTCTTCAATCAGATTTGTTAGACCGTCTAGATAAATTATACCCTGGTGAAAGTATCAATGAAAGTGAAATAACGGATCCCCGCTGGGATGCATTAAAAAAATTAAAAAAAGACTAAAAACAGCTTTTATGGCACATCCAAAACGAAAGATATCCAAAACACGTCGTGACAAACGGCGCACGCACTATAAGGCCGTAGCGCCTCAAATTGCAACATGCACAACTACTGGTGAAGCACACCTTTACCATCGTGCGCATTGGTATGAAGGAAAACTATACTACAGAGGCAAAGTTTTAATTGACAATACTGTCGATGCAGAAGCATAGTTTTTAATGCTAAAATTATATAAAGCGCCTTTCGTAAAAGCCGCTTTTTTTGTCCATTTTTGATAAATTTTAGTCTTTTTTTAATCAAAATGGGTTGTTTTTGACTAATTTTGGCCAAAACTTGTGGAATTGTGCTTTTGTGCAATTCGGTTGATATGACTATCAAAACTGCAGCCATAACCGCCGTTGGAGGCTACGTCCCCGAGCATGTGCTCACCAATGCTGATATTGAAAAAATGGTAGATACAAGCGATGAGTGGATTGTCTCGCGCACAGGTATTAAAGAGCGACGCCTACTTAAACCCACCTCATTGGGCACCTCTTTTATGGCTATCAAAGCCGCGCGAGACCTTATTGACAAAAAAAATATTGACCCCGCACAAATTGATTTGGTAATAGTAGCTACAGCAACCCCTGATATGCCTGTTTCTTCCACTGCGGCTTATGTCGCTACTGAAATTGGAGCAAGAAATGCATTTGCCTATGATCTACAAGGTGCGTGTTCTGGCTTTTTGTTTGGTATGTCTGCGGCTTCTTCACATGTAAGTTCGGGGAATTACAGTAAAGTATTGCTTATTGGTGCAGATACCATGTCGTCTATTATTGATTATTCCGATCGCTCTACATGTGTGATCTTTGGAGATGGTGCTGGGGCTGTTTTATTTGAACCCAACGAAGAAGGCCTAGGGCTTCAAGATGAGGTGCTTCGTGTTGATGGTAAGGGAAGGACATACTTGAAAATAGAAGCTGGAGGGTCTATGCTGCCTACTTCTAATAATACTGTAGCGAAGAAACAACATTTCCTACACCAAGAAGGGCGTCCTGTATTTAAATTTGCAGTATCTAATATGAGTAATTCCATTTCACAAGTACTCGAGCGCAACAATTTATCGAAAGACGATATTGACTTTGTAATTGCACATCAAGCAAACAAACGTATATTAGATGCAATAGCTAATCATTTAGGCCTCAAATCTAATCAGATGTTATTCAATATTGAACGTTACGGAAATACCACAGCAGCGACATTACCANTATTGCTTTGGGATTACGAANNCCTTTTAAAGAAAAATCAAAAATTACTATTCACTGCGTTTGGTGGTGGCTTCACTTGGGGAGCAAGCTATCTGNCGTGGGCTTACAACTCATAAAACAATAATCATGGAATTAAAAGAAATACAAAACCTAATCAAGTTTGTAGCCAAATCTGGGGCAAGTGAAGTAAACCTCGAGATGGGCGAAATTAAAATTACCATAAAAACAGATAAGAGNCAGGCTGCAGTACCTATGTCTATGATGCCACAACCAGCACCCGTAGCCATGGCGCCTTTAGCTGCTGCCCCTACGGCAATTGCTGCCGTTACTGAAACCCCAGTTGAAGCAAAAGCGACACCAGTAGCTGAAACTACAGGCGACACAATTAAGTCTCCCATCATTGGAACTTTTTACCGTAAACCTTCACCTGAAAAGCCTAACTTTGTAGAGGTAGGCGATCATGTAAACGAAGGTGATACGCTTTGTGTTATTGAAGCGATGAAACTCTTCAATGAGATTGAAGCAGAAGTGAGCGGAACCATAGTAAAGATTTTGGTTGAAGACTCTACACCTGTCGAATTTGAACAACCATTGTTTATTATTGATCCTGCCTAAATCGCGGCCTATGTTTAACAAAATTTTAATCGCCAACAGAGGCGAAATAGCATTACGTGTTATCCGTACTTGCCGTGAAATGGGAATCAAAACGGTAGCTGTTTATTCAAAAGCAGATGTGGACAGTTTACACGTCCGTTTTGCCGATGAAGCTGTTTGTATTGGACCTGCGCCAAGTAGCCAGTCTTATCTTAAGATACCTAATATCATTGCGGCAGCTGAAATTACTAATGCAGATGCCATCCACCCTGGTTATGGCTTTTTGTCTGAAAATGCCAAGTTTTCTAAAATCTGTGAAGAGCACAAAATAAAATTCATTGGTGCTTCTGCGCAAATGATTCAGCAAATGGGCGACAAAGCCACCGCAAAAGCAACCATGAAGGATGCTGGTGTACCAACAATTCCAGGTTCTGAAGGAGTTATTGAAAGCTTTGAGGAATGTAAGAAGCTGGCCAAAAAGACCAAATACCCCGTAATGCTAAAGGCTACTGCCGGTGGGGGTGGAAAAGGTATGCGTGCCATATGGGAAGAAAAAGGTCTTGAAAAGGCTTGGGAAGATGCTCGTCAAGAATCTAAGGCTGCATTTGGTAACGACGATATGTACCTAGAAAAGCTAATTGAGGAGCCGCGTCATATTGAAATTCAAATTGTTGGAGATGCTTTTGGAAAAGCCTGTCATTTATCTGAACGTGACTGTTCTATTCAAAGAAGACACCAAAAATTAACAGAAGAAACCCCTTCACCATATATGACCGATAAGCTTCGTAAACAAATGGGGGCTGCAGCAGTAAAGGCGGCAGAGTTCATTAAATACGAAGGTGCAGGAACTGTTGAATTTTTGGTTGACAAGCACCGTAATTTTTATTTTATGGAGATGAATACCCGTATTCAAGTGGAGCATCCTATCACAGAACAAGTCATTGACTTTGACTTGATCGCAGAACAAATAAAAGTTGCTGCTGGAAAGCCAATAGAAGGAAAAAACTATATACCAAAACTACATTCTATTGAATGTCGTATCAATGCAGAAGACCCGTACAATGACTTTCGGCCGTCNCCTGGGATAATCAAAACGCTTCATACACCTGGGGGTCATGGAGTGCGTTTGGATACTCACGTATATGGTGGGTATATGATCCCCCCGCATTACGACTCGATGATTGCCAAACTCATTACCACGGCACAAACACGTGAAGAGGCCATTAACAAAATGAAGCGTGCATTGGATGAGTTTGTTATTGAGGGTGTAAAGACAACCATTCCCTTTCACCGTCAGTTGATGGATCATCCTGAATATGTTGCAGGGAACTATACCACCAAGTTTATGGAGGATTTTGAAATGGAAGATGAGGTCTAGTTGAACTAGCCTTTCTCTTTTTTGTTCGGAAGTACCTTAAAGCCCATATTATATAGCGTAAAGGCAAATATATCTGCGTATTGCTCAATGGTTTTGTTGACTGGGGTGCCGGCGCCGTGACCCGCATCTGTTTCAATTCGAATCAGCACTGGATTTTGCCCACTTTGATTTGCTTGTAGTGCTGCTGCAAACTTAAAAGAATGTGCAGGCACAACCCTGTCATCGTGGTCTCCCGTGGTAACCATGGTAGCGGGATAAGGCGTATTCGCATCAACATTATGCACAGGTGAATACCCTTTTAAATACACAAACATTTCTTCAGACTGATCGGCGGTTCCGTAATCATAGGACCAGCCTGCGCCTGCGGTAAATGTATGATAACGCAACATGTCCAAAACACCAACAGCAGGTAATGCGACTTTAAACAGTTCTGGGCGTTGCGTCATACATGCGCCCACAAGCAATCCCCCATTTGAACCGCCACGAATGGCGAGGTATTCTGGGTTTGTGTAATTGTTTTCAATAAGATATTCTGCAGCTGCAATAAAATCGTCAAACACATTTTGCTTTTTCATTTGTGTTCCTGCATCGTGCCACGCCTTACCGTATTCGCCACCGCCTCGTAAATTAGGAACGGCATAAATACCCCCTTGCATTAGCCAAACTGCATTGGTAATACTGAACGAAGGCGTAAGGCTTATGTTAAATCCACCGTATCCGTATAAAATGGTTGGAGTGTCTCCAGTAAGCTCAAGCCCTTTTCTGTGGGTAATCATCATGGGTACTTGTGTACCATCCTTAGAACTATAGAAAACTTGTTTGGACTCAAAATCGTCAGCATCAAAGGCAATTTCTGGTGCCCAATATTGACGTGTTTCTCCTGTTTTTGGATTTAGCGCAAAGGTGGAAGATGGCGTGTGATAATTTGAAAAGCTGTAATAAAGCGCTTCCTGGTCAATTTTACCTCTAAACCCACCTGCACTTCCGTCGGCTGGCAACTTGATTTCTCGTATTAACTTACCATCATAGTCGTATTGATAAACCTTAGACAAGGCATCTATCATATACTCAGCAAAGAAATAATTACTCCCGCTGCTAATGCTCAAAACATTTTCGGTTTCAGGAACTAAATCCCTCCAATAATTTGGTGTAGGGCGAGAGACGTAGGCCGTTACTAGTTTTTTGTTGGGTGCATTTAAATTGGTTACTAAAAATAACTTGTCGTGCACTGTTTCTAGTACGTAGGTGTCCGAATCTTCGTGATCAACAATGGGTTTTATATTTGCATTAAGGTTTTGCAAATCCAACATAAATAATTTATTCCCAGAAGTGGTATTAGAGGCACTAATGAACAAATAGCGCTGATCTTCAGAAACAGAGCCGCCTATATAGCGGTGCTTTTGCTTGTCCGTACTACCAAAAATAACCTTGTCTTGCGCTTGAGATGTTCCTAGCTTATGATAATACAGCTTGTGCTGATCGGTTTTGGCAGAGAGCTCAGACCCTTCAGGCTTGTCATATGACGAATAATAAAAACCTTTGTTTCCATACCAAGAAACCGAACTGAACTTAACATTAACTAGGGTATCTTCAATGATCTTTTTTGATGCAGCCTCCATGACAATAATCTTACGCCAATCGGAGCCTCCTTCAGAAATAAGATATGCTAAGCGACTGCCATCTTTAGTAAAGCGAACCCCTGCTAAAGAAGTCGTTCCGTCTTCAGAGAAATCGTTTGGATCTAGAAAAACTTCCGGCGTTTCGGTGTCTTTTTGGCGGTACAAAACATAATGGTTTTGTAGTCCGTTGTTTTTATAAAAGTAGGTGTAGTCACCCTCAACAAATGGGCTTGACCGCTTTTCATAGTTCCAAATATTTGTCAACGATTCTTCTAACGCAGACCTATAATCGATCTGGTCTAAGAAGTCAAATGTCACTGCATTTTGGCGTGCTACCCAATCTTCTGTTTCGGCTGAGCGGTCGTCTTCCAGCCAGCGATATGGGTCTTCTACAGCTTGTCCAAAAAAGCTATCAATGACTATTTCTTTTTTGGTTTCGGGATACATAATGAGTGGTTTTTTAGCGCAAGAAGTAACCAGCGCTAAGGAAATTAGGATTAAATAGGGGCGCATATTTTTAATTTTTTTAAAAATAGAAAAATTTAAATTAAGCTGTTTTCTGCTAAATATTCCGCAATTTGAACTGTGTTGGTGGCGGCACCTTTACGCAAGTTGTCTGCAACTATCCATAAGTTTAAACCATTTTCTTGTGAGGTATCTTTTCGTAAACGGCCCACAAATACTTCATCTTTTCCTTGTGCCTTAAGTGGCATGGGGTACTCATTATTATGAATATCGTCCTGTACCACAACGCCATGGGTTGCAGCAAGAACTTGACGAACCTCGTCTAGTTCAGCAGGCTTACTTAATGTTAGGTTTACAGATTCGCTATGTCCACCCACGACAGGTATGCGCACTGCTGTAGCCGTTACTCTGATATTAGGGTCTAAAATCTTGTGTGTTTCGTTTACCAATTTCATTTCCTCCTTGGTGTAATTATTTTCCAAGAAAACATCACAATGTGGAATGGCGTTACGGTGAATGGCGTGTGGGTAGGCCATTTCGCCTTTTTTGCCTTCGTATTCGTTTTCCAATTGTTGCACTGCCTTAACACCTGTTCCCGTTATTGATTGATAAGTAGAAACAACTACTCTTTCAATGCCAAATACACGGTGAATGGGCGCTAGTACCATAACCATCTGAATGGTAGAGCAATTTGGGTTTGCAATAATTTTATCTTCAGCGGTCAGTTCGCTAGCATTGATTTCAGGAACTATAAGTTTGTGATCTGGATTCATACGCCAGGCGGATGAGTTATCAATTACAGTACAACCAATGGCAGCAAACTTTGGTGCCCAAACAAGCGAAGTATCGCCGCCTGCAGAAAACAAGGCAACATCTGGCTTTAAGGCAACGGCATCGCTTAGGGTAACAACCGTATGGTGCTCACCATTATAGGTTAATTGCTTCCCCGCCGAGCGAGACGAAGCTACAGGGATCAATTTAGTGATGGGGAAATGGCGTTTTGCCAACACTTCTAACATTACATGGCCAACCATCCCGGTGGCGCCTACTACTGCTACGCGCATGAACTTATTTTTGCTGCGAAGGTACGGCATATCTGCTTTAAAAAAAGAAGCAAACTGCTGTTTACCAAAAAAATAGTTTGTATATTTTATATCATTTTTATGAAATGATTTTACGCTTTATTCTTTGTGAAAGGCCTGTAATAAACTCATAAGAAATGGTTCCAGCCGAATTGGCTAGGTTTTCAGCGCTGGCATTAGGTCCAATAACGATAACCGTGTCGCCTACTTGGCAATCAATATCCGTAACATTTACCATAATCATGTCCATGCACACATTTCCAAGTATGCTTGCTTTTTGCCCATTAATCATAACGTAGCCCTTGCCGTTTCCATAGATTCTGCCTATCCCATCAGCATGACCAAGCGGCAGTGTTGCTGTTTTGGTTCTGGCTTTTGCTACAAAAGCACGGTTGTAGCCTAAAGTGTCCCCTTTTTCAAGTATATGGATTTGAGAAATAACAGTCCTCAAAGTAAGCACCGGTTTTAGCAAGGCATCAGCACTTAGATGATTAGCATAGCCGTAAAGGCTTATCCCCGTGCGTACCATATTGTATTGTGCCTCAGGGAAATGTAAAACCCCGGAAGTATTCAGAACATGGAAGGTTGTTTTGGGATGCGTAGGACTAAAAACATCTACAATTTCCGAGAAAATTTTTAATTGTGTTTTAGTAAATGTACGTTCGCTTAAATCGTCAGAAGCGGCGAGGTGAGAATATACTCCTTGAAGCAACAACGACGGGGCGTTGTCTTTAAACAGTTCTAAAAGTGTCGTAGCATCTTTTGGGTCAAAGCCTAGCCGATTAAGCCCGGTGTTAAATTTTAAATGGACGGGGTAATGGCTAACATTTAATTCCTTTATTTTTAATAACATCGCGTCCAAAATAGGTTGACAATAAACGCTTGCTTCAAGCTTGTGTTCAATTAATTCATCTAAGTTTGATAGCTGTGGGTGAAGTACCAAAATAGGCGTTTTTATGCCTGCTTTGCGAAGATTTACTCCTTCCTGTACATAGGCAACACCAAAATAATCAACTCCTTGTGAGACCAAACATTTTGCGGCCTCAATGGCATCACTACCATAACCAAAAGCCTTCACTACAGCTAGAAGCTTTGTATTAGCTGACAATTGTTTTCGTAAGAAAGTATAATTGTGCCTTAAGTTAGAAAGGTGAATTTCAAGAACGGTCTCGCTCATATTGCCTTAGGCGTTATTGCTTTTTTTTGGTGTCACCGTTTCAGATGTGACATTCATTTTACGTACTTTTTCACGTACCATAAGTTTGTGAAAAGCGGCCCTACTCAAAGGTTCGTACTCTTCAGTTTCGCCAAGCATAACCAGACTGTCATTTTCTCCTTTTCGAAAACTGTGATGGGCCAATTCACCTGTTCTAGTACATATCGCATGTACTTTAGTTACGTATTCGGCTGTGGCCATCAAGTTTGGAATTGGACCGAAAGGGTTTCCTTTAAAATCCATGTCTAAACCCGCAACTATAACCCGAATCCCATGATTGGCTAAATCATTACAAACTCGGACAATCTCATCGTCAAAAAACTGAGCTTCGTCTATACCAACCACATCGCAGTTATCTGCTAATAAGCGGATATTGGCTGCAGCAGAAACAGATGTAGAAATAATTTCACTCGAGTCATGAGAAACAACCTTGTCAGTTCCGTAGCGATTGTCAACATCAGGTTTAAAAATCTCTACTTTTAAGTTGGCAAACTTTGCGCGTTTTAATCGGCGGATAAGTTCCTCTGTTTTTCCTGAAAACATGGAGCCCGTGATGACCTCAATCCATCCATACGATTCTTTTTTGTGCCCTGTGTTTTCGAGAAACATATTATACTAGTGTTTTCAAACGCTATAGTGCGTAAGTACCATTCAAAAGTATTAAATTTAAGCAGCCAAAGTTATGGATGAAGAAAAAGTTTTAAAAAGTACTGCTGAAAAAGCATTAATTAGCCTTGCCCATAAAATATTACGGGAGCGCAATCAGATGTCACTTTCAGATATTCGCGAAAAAGCAGAAGACATAGTGGCCATCGCTGAAGCAAAAACACAAAAACCCCCATCTAAAATAGTGGAAAAAACACCTGCGCTTGAAGATGTTTTATGTCAACCCATTACTAAAATTACTTTTGAAGCGGTCTGTATAAATTTTGTCGAGCAACTTTTTGAGGGGAACAATGCCGATTTCGAGCGCATCATGTCAATGCTAAATTCAAAGGAAAACAAAGCAGAAGCAATATCCTTTATTGAACAACAAGTCCAGCCCGATTACGATTGGAGCGATAAAAAAAGTGATGTTGCTGCATTTATCGAGCATATTTCGCAACTTTACGAAGCTTAAATCTCCTCTATAAAAAATAAGGTTTGGAAAAAAACACTACACAACATGAAATGGACGGTCTCTGGTTGGTTCCAACTCCAATTGGAAACTTAGGTGATATTACAATACGCGCTTTAGAAGTGTTAAGGGGTGTAAACCTTATTTTGGCTGAAGACACAAGGACCACTGCAAAGCTGCTTAAGCATTACGGGATAGACTCACCTATGCAGTCATTTCACATGCACAACGAACACAAATCAGTGCCCAAAATTATTTCAGAGTTATCAGCTGGCGGATGTATTGCATTAGTTTCTGATGCCGGTAGCCCAGGCGTTTGTGATCCAGGATTTTTATTGGTTCGTGCGTGCCTAGCTGCAGATATTAACGTTGAGGCACTGCCCGGAGCTACAGCCCTTATTCCTGCACTAACACTTAGCGGACTTCCCACTAATCGTTTTGTCTTTGAAGGATTTTTACCCCAAAAAAAAGGGCGCCAAAAACGCCTATCGGAGTTGGCTATGGAAACACGCACAATAGTACTGTATGAATCCCCTTACCGAATAGCAAAAACCCTTGGGCAACTTGCCAAGCACTTAGGAGAAGATCGTGGAGCTACAGCCTCAAGAGAAATCACAAAAAAGTTTGAGGAAACCGTCCGCGGTTCTTTAAAAACACTTTTGAACCATTTTACACAAACCTCGCCTAAGGGGGAGTTTGTGATCGTGATAGAAGGAATATCGTAATGCATTGGAATATAAAGGATCCGCCACTTCAGAAAACCGTAGCACATCTAATCGATTGCTTGGGCGTTGATCCTGTTATTGCACAGCTGCTTGCACAAAGGGGTTTCTCTACATTTGAAGAGGCAAAATCTTTTTTTAGACCGCATATTGGACAACTCCACGATCCTTTTTTAATGAAAGATATGGACAAGGCTGTGGCAAGACTACAACATGCTATTAACCAAAAAGAGAATATCATGGTTTATGGCGACTATGACGTAGACGGAACTACATCTGTAAGCTTACTGACACATTTTTTACGTAGCCAAGACCTAGAGGTAACACCCTATATTCCAGATCGCTATGCTGAAGGTTATGGACTATCTACAAAAGGAATAGACGCTGTAAAAGCAGCCAATATAAAATTTATGATTGCCTTGGATTGCGGGATAAAAGCTGTCAAGCAAGTGGAATATGCAAAAAAATTAGGTATTGAACTTATTATTTGCGACCACCATACACCTGGCGATGTGCTGCCAGATGCTTTAGCTGTTTTGGATCCTAAACGAAGTGATTGCACCTATCCCTTTAAAGAACTTTGCGGCTGTGGTGTGGGTTTTAAGCTCATACAAGGATTGTTACAGCATCAAGGGAAAGAAGTAAATGAAATTATAGCATATTTAGATTTCGTTGCGGTTGCCATTGCAGCAGATATTGTTCCAATAGTTGGTGAAAACAGGGTCCTTGCATTTTTGGGGCTTCAGCAACTCAACAACCATCCACGACCAGGTCTAAAAGCGATTATGCGCGATAAACCAACGAAGCAAATTATTTCAGATATTCTTTTTGGTATAGCACCTAGAATCAATGCTGCTGGACGTATGAAGCATGGACTTGATGCTGTTAAATTACTGCTCTCAGAATCTGGTGAAGAAGCCAAAAAAATAGCACAAGAAGTCGAAATATACAACACCTCACGTCGTAAATTAGAAAAAGAAATTACCGAAGAGGCCTTGACACAAATATTAGAAAATGAAGAAGAAAACAACGCGACCAATGTCGTCTATTCACCGCACTGGCATAAAGGCGTAATCGGGATTGTTGCTTCAAGGATTATTGAAACCTATTACAGGCCAACTTTGGTATTTACAATGTCTAGTCAAGGAATTTTAGCTGCATCTGCACGCTCGGTACCTGGCTTTGATTTGTATGAGGCAATCGATGCCTGCCGTTCGCATATCATTCAATTTGGTGGGCATAAATACGCGGCTGGGCTCACCATAAAGGAGGAAAACTACAAAGCATTTAAAGAAAACTTTGAGGCGCAGGTTGCCCAAACAATAACAGCTGTGCAAAAGGAACAGGCCCTTGAGATTGATCTCGCATTACCCTTTACTTCAATCACGTTAAAGTTATTACGTGTCTTAAAGCAAATGGAGCCTTTTGGGCCTGAAAACAGAAGTCCTATATTTTATACAGAAGGGGTTAGGGACAGCGGTTATGCCAAATTAGTTGGGCAAGACAAAAGCCATCTTAAAGCCCGATTTATACAAGGATCCAGTTCCCCCATAGACGCCATAGGCTTTAGCTTAGGAGAAAAAATATACCTACTCAAAAAAAGATCACCTCTTCGGATTGCATACAGTATTGAAGAAAACGTATGGCATGGCCATGTAGGCGTTCAGCTTAGACTAAAGGATGTTGAATAAAAAAACCCTCTAAGGCGAGGGTTTTTTATATTTTAATAAGAATACTTTTTTAAAACAGATACTGTAAGCTTAAGTTGAAGTTCCTTGGTGG
>PAAD01000047.1 GCA_002698745.1 Flavobacteriaceae bacterium | reverse complement strand
CGTTGAGGATATTCAAAAAATTGTAGCCCACCTAAAAAAGCGAAATATAGGCATCCTTATCACCGATCACAATGTGCAAGAAACCTTGGCTATTACAGATCGAACCTATCTAATGTTTGAAGGGAAAATTCTCAAGACAGGAACTCCTGAAGAATTGGCACAAGACGAGATGGTTCGCAAGGTATATCTAGGTCAGAACTTTGAGCTTCGCAAGAAAAAGCTTACGCTTTAAGCCGCATATATAACATTCCAAAAACAGCATAAGAAATTACCGTTAACGACAATACTTGAGACCTAAAAATTAACAGTATAGGAATAAAAATCACTGCGAAAATCCAAAAAAAGTTTGATGGCTTTCCATTGACAAACTTCTGACTTGGAAGCATGATTTTAGACACCATTAAAACAGTAAGTAATGCTACAATAACTGTCATGATTATTGGGTTAATTTCGTAGGGAATAAAGGGAATTCCTATAACAAACAAAGCAAAAGCTGGGGTTNGCATCCCTTGAAAATCTAATTGACTTGAGGGGGTTATGTTAAAGCGTGCTAGTCTGTAAATTGATGCGAGTGTAACTAGAAATCCCAAAACAGATAATGGTGCAAACTCATACAACAAAAACCCACCAAGGAACTTATACATAAAATATCCTGGAACTAAGCCAAAAGAAACAACATCACAAAGCGAATCGAGTTGTTTACCAATTTCAGATGAAATACCAAGGGCTCTGGCAAATAGGCCATCAATACTGTCTAAAAAAACTCCGATTAATATCCACATAAGGGTTTTTTCATAATTATTTTCAAACAAAGAGATTAAGGCCATACAACCCGAAAACCCGTTGAGTAGCGTAATGGTATTTGGTATAAATCTGAAAATATTCATCAGTTAACTTAGGGGTAAAGTAATACAAACCTACACAAAATTGTACATTAGCAAAATGCCTAAAAAAATCATTCTATCATTGTTGTTTGGTGTATTGTTGGGCCTTTCTTGGCCAACAGCGGGATTCACACCCTTAATTTTTGTTGCATTAGTTCCTTTTTTATGGGTCATCGAAAGTACAAAAAGTGATGGATTTTGGATCTTTTCAGCACGCATTTTTTTGGGGTTTTTTGTTTGGAATGCTATTACCACATGGTGGCTTTGGAATGCCACCATTTTTGGAATGTTCTTCGCTATGTTCGTCAATTGCTTTATGATGACATTAGTCTTATTGCTCTGGCGACGTGTGGATATAAAATTGGGCAGAAAAGCAGGGCTTATCTTTTTACCTATTACTTGGATTTGCTTTGAAAAACTAAATTTAAATTGGGGCTTTTCTTGGCCTTGGTTAAACCTTGGTAATGGATTTGCATCTAATGTTGATTGGGTTCAATGGTATGAGTATACTGGTATTTTTGGCGGCACCTTATGGATTTGGGTGGTTAATATATCGTTCTATAATGCTATGAAGGATTATTTGTACAGCAAAAAGATAAGCAAACGATTAATTAGACCGTTTGTGTTGATTGTTATTCCAATTAGCTTATCGTTTTTTATAAAAAATCAATTCGAGCAGGAAACAGAGGAAACACTTATTGTAACAGTAGTACAGCCAAATATTGATCCNTACAAAGAAAAATATGGCCAGACAAACCAAAATCAATACGATATTTTATTGGAGCAAATCGGATCTGAATTAGGCAAAAACCCAAGCATAATTATAACTCCAGAAACTTATTTTACAGAAGGTGCTGGTACAAATTTATCATTAATTGAAGATAGTAAGCTTTACAAAGACTTACTTAATTACGCAAACAGTAATAATACTCAACTATTAAACGGAATACAGTTATACAAGACTTATGCAAAGAATGAACGAACAAAAACAGCAAACAGGTTAAATAATGGGGTTTGGGTGGATTTTTATAATTCAGCATTTCTGACAGACTCGACAGGAATTCAACTCTATCATAAATCTAAACTGGTTGCAGGAGTTGAAACTCTACCCTTTAGAAATGTCATCGAACCTATTNTTGGCAATATCATGCTNGACTTTGGCGGCACTGTTTTAACAAGAGCTACCCAAGATGAGCGAGAAGCTTTCCCATTATATAACAACGTTAAGATTAGCCCTGTAATTTGTTATGAATCTGTATATGGTGAATTTGTTACGGGATATGTTAGAAATGGCGCACAGGTTTTGGCCATAATGACAAACGATGCTTGGTGGGGTGATACAGCCGGACACAAACAACATATGGCATACGCAAGCTTACGCGCCATCGAAACACGAAGACCAGTAGTAAGATCAGCAAATACAGGAATTTCTGGCTTCATCACTCCACTAGGTGAGGTTACAGAAAAGCTTAACTATAACAAAAAAGGTATATTAACATCAACGGTATATCCACAAAGCGCTATAACGCTATACGTACGTTATGGAGATTATATATTCAGGCTTGGTGGTTTTTTAGCTGGACTGATGTTGCTATTCTCATTTTCACATAGAAAAGATTGAACTATATTAAACATTAGTTATTTAAATAAATAAAAACATCGATGCTTCACTAAAATTTGTAATTTTATGAAGTACTGTTAGGATTATGAAAATTTACACCAAAACCGGNGATAATGGTGACACTTCTCTAATTGGAGGACAACGTGTCTCAAAAAGTAATCTTAGNATCGAATCCTACGGCACTGTAGATGAATTAAATTCATGGTTGGGTTTAATTATTGAATTCCTTCCACAAGAACGTATTGAGGAAGTACAAGGTATTCAAAGTTTNTTNTTTTCCATAGGAGCTCAACTGGCAAACAAATCCAAAGAACAAAAAAGACCTTTTCCAGAAGTAAGTGCTGCCGATATAAAAGTACTGGAAAACTATATTGATGAATACGAAGAACTATTACCAAAAATGACACATTTTGTTCTTCCTGGGGGTAATCAGGGTGCAGCACATGCACACATTGCACGCTGTGTTTGTCGCAGGGCTGAACGTGTAGTAGTTCAATTGAAAATCAAAGACTTTGTTGATGACAAAGTACTGGTTTATTTAAACCGATTATCAGACTATCTTTTTTGTTTAGCTAGAGCCTTAGCCATCTGGGACGGCAAGGATGAAATCAAGTGGATTCCAAGTAANTAAANTTTTATTTGCATANATNCAATAAAAATTTANTTTTGCANNNCCTNTAAAAAGTAACNTNATGTACTGGACNTTAGAACTCGCATCNTANTTAAGTGACGCCCCTTGGCCGGCAAATAAAGANGAACTNATNGANTATGNTATTAGAACAGGTGCNCCTCTTGAAGTNGTAGAAAANCTTCAATCCATNGANGATGAAGGAGAAATCTACGAATCTATCCAAGAAATTTGGCCTGATTACCCAACTGATGAAGATTACCTTTGGAACGAAGACGAATACTAGTTATTCAGTTTAGCTCCTCGCTTTTTTTGCTTACTTTTGGTATCCAATATTGTTCTCTATGAGTGTGCTTAGTGGTATTCTTAAAACATTTGTTGGTGACAAGTCCAAAAAAGATTTGAAGGGTTTGCATCCCTTAGTTGATAAAATTCATCTAGCAGCAGCAACATTAGATGGCTTAACAAACGACCAACTACGCGATCAAACAAATACGTTCAAAAAAGAAATTTTAAAAATACGCAAACCGCTTTTTGACAAAATAGATGCACTTAAGACTACAATTGAACAAACCATTGATCTTGACGAAAAAGAAACTCACTACAACGAAATTGATAGCCTTGAAAAAAAAACACACGAAGAAGTCGCGCGATACCTAGACAATATACTGCCACAGGCATTTGCTGTTGTAAAAGAAACAGCCAAACGATTTAAAGAAAATGAATATTTAAAAGTCACAGCAAGCCCGTTTGATCGAAGCATATCTGCAACCAAGTCAAACGTTAAAATCAAAGGAGACACAGCCATTTGGGCTAATAAATGGGATGCTGCTGGTAAGTCCGTTACTTGGGATATGGTGCACTACGACGTACAATTGATTGGCGGAATAGTGCTGCATCAAGGTAAAATTGCCGAAATGCAAACAGGTGAAGGAAAAACCTTGGTAGCTACCCTACCTGTTTACCTTAACGCCTTGTCAGGGTCTGGCGTACATTTAGTAACCGTAAATGACTATTTGGCTAAACGAGACAGTGCTTGGATGGCGCCCATATTTGAGTTTCATGGTATTTCTGTAGACTGTATTGATTACCACAAACCTAACTCAGAGGCAAGAAAAAATGCTTATAAGGCAGATATCACTTATGGTACAAATAATGAATTTGGCTTTGATTATCTGCGTGACAATATGGCGCATTCTATGGACGATCTCGTGCAACGCACACACAACTACGCCATTGTTGATGAGGTGGATTCCGTTCTGGTTGATGATGCGCGAACACCACTAATTATTTCAGGTCCTGTGGCAGATGGTGACAGACACGAATTTGATGCCCTGAAACCCAAAATATCCACTTTGGTTTCGCAGCAACGCCAGCACCTAACAACGGTACTTGCACAAGCAAAAAAACTGATTAGCGAGGGAGATGCCAAAGAAGGGGGTTTCCTATTGTTACGTGTATACAGGGGGCTGCCTAAAAACAAAGCTTTAATTAAGTTTTTAAGTCAAGAAGGGATCCGTCAATTATTGCAAAAAACAGAAGGGTTCTATATGCAAGATAACAATCGAGAAATGCCCAAAGTAGATGCCGATTTATTGTTTGTTATTGATGAAAAAAACAACCAAATTGAACTTACGGACAAGGGGGTTGAGCAACTTTCTAAAGATGGAGACGATGCTGATTTCTTTGTGTTGCCCGACCTTGGAAGTGCTATTCTAAGCATCGAACAACAAGAAAAATCACCCGAAGAAGAAGCAAAAGAAAAAGAATCGCTTTTTAAGGAATACAGCATCAAGAGTGAGCGTATTCACAGCATGAATCAATTGCTAAAGGCCTATACCCTATTTGAAAAGGATGTAGCCTACGTGGTCATGGAAAACCAAGTGAAGATTGTCGATGAACAAACAGGACGTATCATGGACGGTCGTCGCTATTCTGATGGTTTACACCAAGCCATTGAAGCAAAAGAAAATGTAAAGATCGAGGCAGCAACCCAAACCTTTGCCACCATTACACTACAAAACTACTTCCGTATGTACCGTAAGCTATCTGGAATGACAGGTACTGCGATAACGGAAGCAGGTGAATTTTGGGAAATATACAAGTTGGATGTTATTGAAATCCCAACCAACAGACCCATTGCAAGAAAAGATGAAAATGACCTCATCTACAAGACAAAGCGTGAAAAATATAATGCCGTTATTGACCATGTAACAGCACTTTCACAAGCTGGACGACCAGTACTTATCGGTACCACTTCTGTTGAAATTTCTGAACTGTTAAGCCGAATGTTGAACATTCGAAAAGTAGCGCATAACGTACTTAACGCCAAGCTCCACAAAAAGGAAGCTGATGTAGTCGCCGAAGCTGGAAATGCTAGTGTGGTTACCATAGCCACCAACATGGCTGGACGGGGAACAGATATTAAAATCAACGATGAAGTTAAAGTGGCTGGTGGTCTTGCCATCGTCGGAACAGAACGTCACGATTCAAGACGTGTCGACAGACAGTTGCGCGGACGTGCAGGGCGACAAGGAGATCCGGGAAGCACGCAGTTCTATGTATCGCTAGAAGACAACTTAATGCGATTATTTGGTTCGGAACGCATATCCAAAATGATGGATCGCATGGGCCACAAAGAAGGTGAAGTGATTCAAGCGGGTATGATGACACGATCTATTGAGCGTGCCCAAAAGAAAGTTGAAGAAAACAACTTCGGTATTCGAAAGCGTTTGCTGGAGTATGATGATGTGATGAACGCCCAACGCGAGGTAATTTACAAACGACGCTACAATGCCCTTAATGGTGAGCGTTTACAAGTTGACATTGCCAATATGCTTTATGATACTTGTGATCAGATATGTTCTGTTAACCTAGCAAATAAAGACTACAAACAATTTGAGTTTGAACTGATTCGTCTGTTTTCACTTACCAGCCCAATCAGTGCGGAGGATTTTGAAAAACAAAACGAAACAGAACTAACAGAAAAAATATACCAAGCAGCATTAGCCCATTATCAACAAAAGATGGAGGAAAATGCAGCACGTGTTTTCCCAGTGGTTAAGGATGTTTACAAAAACCCGAGTAATACGTTTAAACGTATTGTAGTGCCCTTCACAGACGGGATTAAAACACTAAACGTAGTGAGCGATCTAGAAAAGTCTTTTGAAAGCGAAGGCAAGAATCTAATTCGCGACTTTGAGAAAAACATAAGTCTGGCCATTATTGATGAATCGTGGAAAGACCATTTACGTAAAATGGACGAATTAAAGCAGTCTGTTCAGCTTGCCGTACACGAACAAAAAGACCCGTTGCTTATCTATAAGTTTGAGTCTTTTGAGCTATTTAGTGTCTTTATGGATGTCGTAAACCGAGGTGTTATTTCGTTTTTATTCAAAGGGGCATTACCAACACAAGACGCCAGCAACATTCGAGAAGCTAGGAGTGCTCGCCGCAAAGAACGCGTGAACATCTCAAAGGAAGAAGTGTTAAACCAAGACCAACAGGCCATGCGTCAAGCTTCTCAACAATCTGTAAGACCCACTGCTGAAAGACAAGAAACCATAGTGCGTGAACGCCCAAAAATTGGACGTAATGAGCGCGTGGATATTCAGCATATAGTTAGTGGAGAGAAGAAGACAGTAAAGTTTAAACAAGCAGAACCTCTTCTCGACAAAGGGGAATGGGTGCTTATTCAAGACAGTTAAAATGATTGTCTTAGTTGCGCCAATCCATCCTTTTAGAGGCGGTATTGCAGACACCACTGCTGCATTTGCGCAAAGCCTTAACCAGCAAGGTGAAGAAGTATGTGTCATTTCCTTCACAACGCTATATCCAAAGTTATTATTTCCAGGAAAAACCCAGTATACAACAGATCAAAAGGAGCTCGATTTTGCTGCCATAAGTACGATCAATACCCTAAATCCGTTTAGTTGGTTACGGACAACTAAGCATATCAAATCGCTAAAANNGAAGTTGGTCGTTTTCCGTTATTGGACCCCTTGGTTGGCGATGTGTTACGCTNCAATCNCAAAAAATATTAACATAAAAAAAGTGGCTTGGGTCGACAATGCCTTACCGCACGAACGTAAAANAGCTGACAAATTTNTCCTNNATACATTTTTAGGAAGTGTAGACGAGATCTTGTGCATGTCATCNTCNGTANCAAAGGAACTTAAAAAACATACTCAAAAAAACATAACCACTTGTTTTCATCCCGTTNACATTGATCTTCCAGCGCCGATTTCACAAGAAGTTGCCAAAGAAAAATTGGCCCTAGACCCCAGCNTGGAGTACCTGTTGTTTTTTGGCTTAATACGTCCCTACAAAGGGCTGGATTTACTGATAAAGTCATTGCCACAATTGCGACAAAACAAACCCAACGCAAGACTTTTGGTCGTTGGTGAACCCTACGAGCCCATGGGTAAATACCGTGAATTAGTTGTATCGCTTAAGGTAGATGATATGGTGTTTTTCCACGATTGCTTTGTGCCCACGGCGCAAATCCCATTGTGGTTTGGTGCCTGTGATTGGGTTGTCCAACCCTATAAATCAGCAACACAAAGTGGTATTACCCCAATGGCCATTCACTATGCCAAACCAAGTATAGTAACCCATGTTGGCAGCTTATCCGATGGCATTACAGCCAAAACAGGGCTTGTTTGTGAACCCAACCCTATGGCCCTATCTCAAACTATAACAAAGGCATTGACAGAAAAAAAACAGTTTAGTGATGTAAGAGCTTACAAATCGCTTCAAGAAAAGAGAAGCTGGACTGCTTTTTGCAAGGACTTTATCAAAATATATATAAAAACATAAAAATATGCCTGCTGCTTATCTATCATTAATTGCCGCATTTCAATTGCTTTCATGTTCGTTTTCAGCACCAAAACCTATTGACAACGCCAAGGCAGTAGCTACAAGTGAATACACCCTCCCTCAAGGGCACGAAGTTGCCTATTTTGCTTCAGGATGTTTCTGGTGTGTCGAAGCCGTCTTTGAGCAAGTCAAAGGAGTACACGAGGCCATTTCTGGTTATGCAGGGGGAAACACCAAAAACCCTACCTACAATCAGGTAGTCACAGGAAGAACAGGACATGCAGAGACTACAAAAGTAATATATGACAAAGAGGTCGTATCGTTTGAAACCTTAGTAACGGTATTTTTTGGTTCGCATGACCCCACTACCCTTAACCGCCAAGGTCCAGACCGGGGAACACATTACCGTTCCATAGTTTTTTACGAAACAGCACAGGAAAAAGAAATCATCGAAAAAATAATTGAAAAATTAACGGCTGCCAAACGCTATTCCGATCCCATTGTTACTGAAGTAAAGAAGTACGATGTGTTTTACCAAGCCGAGGACTACCATCAAGATTACGAAAAAAACAACCCTAACAATCCCTACATAAGAGCTGTATCCAAACCGCGGGTGAGCGCCTTTTTACAGAACTACCCCGAATTGATTAAATCGGATTTGGAATAAAGCGCAAGTACAGCTTGGCGAAGAGCCATCCACCTAGGATGCCAAACAAGGTTCCGCTGATGACATCAAGTGGATAATGCACACCAATATAAATACGACTGTAAGCAACCATTGCTGCTATCACAAACAGCAATCGGAGCAGTTTAAACTGTCTTGCGAAAAGCACCACAAAGAAAGTAGCCATAGCAAAGGAATTTGAGGCGTGTCCAGAAAAATATCCGTAATAACCTCCGCAGCCTGGTTTAACCCGGCGCATGATGTCAGTTAGTTCGGCCTCATGACAAGGACGTAGACGCTTAAATCCGTCTTTAAACAAATTGGTTACTTGGTCAGTAAACGTAATGAGCAATGCAATAGCAAGTAACATCCAGAGTGTGTTTTTCCAACCCAACCACTTCCCCATAAAACCAGTAAGTATGGCATAAAAGCCAATCGTATAACGCTTATCTGTGATTGTCATCCAAAAGGCATCAAAAGGCTCTGAGCCCAGACCGTTAAGCCATAAAAAGAGTTCTTGATCCCAAAGCAGTAACGCATTCATCAGTCGGTATATTTATTTACTTCGTTGTCATAGAATTCAGTTGCGCGCTCAATCCACAAAGCAACTTCTTCTGTGGCGCTTTCTTTGTCCTCTTTGACAAAGGTTTCCCACCATTCGAGTTCGTCATTGGCCAAGTTTAATATAAAGCGTGGAAACTGTGTGTGTACTACAAAAACAGCATCGGGGTGTTCTGCATTATCTGCAAGTAAAAATGTTGGAATAGTATCAGACATTTGTGTGTATTAGTTTATTAGATAAGTAGCTAAAGCGAAGATATAACAACAATGAAGATACCACCAGGCCAAGGCATAGACCAATCCAAACTCCTCTTGCGCCCATATTTGCTTCTATACTCAAGTAAAGCATTATGGGTACACCTATGAGTCCATATGCCAAAAAGGTAATCCAAGTGGGGATACGAACGTCCTGTAAACCTCTTAAACTCCCCAAAGCGACCACTTGGGCGCCATCAAAAATTTGAAAAAAGGCAGCTATAAACAATAGTGATCCTGCCAGTTCAGCAACTGCAAATGTGTCTAAACCGGTAGTTGAGTCAAGATATAACCAAGGAAGGCATTCGTTAAAAGCAACAAAGAACCCTGCGAAAACAACATCCAACAGCAGTGTGAGCAAGAACACAGATAAAGCTATGCGTTTCAATTCACGAAAAGCCCTAAAACCCTTTTGGTTTCCTACACGAATGGTTGCTGCTACACTCAATCCCATAGCCACCATAAAGGTCATGGAAGAAAGGTTGAGCGCAATCTGATTGGCTGCTTGGGCATCTTTGCTTAAAAACCCACATATCCAGATGGCAAAAGTAAAAAAACTGACCTCGAAAAACATTTGAAGGGATGAGGGCAAGCCCAATTTCAATAATTGATTTAATTCTTTTTTATATAAACGTTTGGGAGTCAATCGCCGTATAATTACGGCTGTTCTGGGATCGCGATAGACCAAGATGACAACAAAAACTAACATGGTTGCTCTAGATGCTAAAGTTCCCACAGCAGCACCTGTCAAGCCCCATTTGGGGAAAATCCATATTCCAAAAATGAGGAAGTAATTGATGACAACATTTACTACATTAGCCAGTACCGTTGCATACATGGAATAGCGTGTAAGCGACATGCCGTCAGAAAACTGTTTAAACGCTTGAAAAATAACGAGTGGCAATAAGGAAACAGCCACCCAGTTTAGGTAAGGAAAAGCCAATGCAACTACTTCGGGCTCCTGTCCCATATGGAATAACAAAGGCTTGGTAATATAAACACCGAGGAACAAAAAAATACCAAGTATAATGCAAAGTCTTAAGCCCTCATGTAATACCTTTTGAAGTGCATTTTGATTTTGTCCAGCGTCAGCTTCAGCAATAAGCGGGGTTATGGCTGTAGAGAATCCAATGCCTATAGACATTGCAATAAAAACAAAACTGTTACCCAGAGAAATGGCTGCCAACTCGGTAGTTCCCAATTGCCCTACCATGACGTTATCTACAAATTGAACCAAAGTGTGCCCTACCATACCTAGCATTACTGGCCAGGCTAGGCGTAGGTTTGTTTTAAATTCTTTTGTATATTCTTGGAGCATTTTGGGGGTGGTTAGCGCGCAAAACTATTATCAGATGGCACAGCCAATCCGTACTTATCATATAAATATATAAGTGACGTCATGGTTGCAGCACCAAGCTCAAGTTCTCTTTTGTTTACGGCATCAAAAGTGTCGTTTTCGGCATGGTGGTGGTCAAAATAGCGTTGTGAGTCTGGGCGCAATCCAGCCAAAACATTGTATTTATTTTTTAGAGGACGCACATCGGCACCACTACCGCCTTTTTCAAAATAATGAATTAGATAAGGTTTAAATAAAGGCTTCCATGATAATACTTGGTTGAATTCTTCATTGGAGCATGTAAATGAAAATCCACGGGGGGTAAATCCACCCGCATCCGATTCAAGTGCAAATATGTGTCTCTCACCTGCTAGTAATGCTTTGTTGGCATATGCATTCCCGCCCCTTAGGCCATTTTCTTCGTTCATAAACAAAACAACACGTATGGTTCGTTTTGGTTTATAACCTGTAGCTTTAAATAAGCGTAAAACTTCCATTGACTGCACTACTCCTGCCCCGTCGTCATGAGCGCCATCACCTAAATCCCAAGAATCCAAGTGACCACCTACTACGATAATATCATTTGGAAATTCACTTCCAATGATCTCGCCAATGACATTATGAGACCAGACATCAGGGTAGGTTCTACATTGTTGCCGGAACAAAAACTTAAGTGCTGGTTCAAGCTTTAAAAGGTTACTTAGTTTTTCAGCTGCATTGGTGCTTATGGCAGCTGCAGGGATACGTTTAGAGACGGCTTGGTCACCATAACTCATAGCACCTGTATGCGGAAGATCGTCGAGACGTAAATTCATGGAGCGTACAATTACGCCTATAGCTCCGTAAGCACTTGCTTCTAGAGCACCACTATAGCGTTGGTCAACACAACCAGAATAAGCTTGAAAAGTACTGATAAGATCGGCTTGCATGGGACGATTAAAAAATACAATTTTTCCATCAATCTGATCCCTCCCCAAAGTTTTTAGGTCTTCAATGCCTTGTACTTCAACAACTGGAGCTTTTAAGCCAACGGTAGGTGTTGCCACAGAACCACCAAGTGCCGTGATGGGCACATTAAAGGTAACTCCAGGTGCTGTTTCTATAAGCGCAAACTCTTTTGAACCTCTAACCCACTTAGGTACTTTAACGGGTTGCAAATAAACACGATCAAGACCCAATAAATCTAATTCTGCTTTGGTCCAAGCCACGGCGCGTTCTGCTCCCAATGAACCAGACAAGCGACTGCCAATGCGATTAGTCAGATAATCTAACCATTCGTAAGCATTTCCAGCCAACAACGAAGTCTCAAAAAACGATTTAAGTTGTTTTTCATCGTTTGGATTGGGTTGGGCGTATAGCGTAATACCTAAAAAAAGAAAAAAGAGAATTCTTATCATCTTGTTATTTATGCCATGGTGTATGTTTTAACATCTTGTGCGGATATCTTATTTCCACCCAAAATATGTAATCGTTCAATAAAATTACGCAATTGTCTAATATTGCCCGTCCAATTAATTTTTTGGAGTGCGGTAACTGCATCTGGCAAGAGTTCCTTTTTTGGGGATAGAAGCGATAAGAAGTGGTCTGCCAAAAGAGGAATGTCTTCTATTCTATTATTCAGATCTGGGACATAAATTTCAATCACAGCCAATCGGTGATACAAGTCTTCACGAAAACGATTTTGTTTTATCTCTTCTTTTATATTTTTATTTGTCGCAGCAATCACACGAACATCTACCGCAATAGTTTTGTCACTTCCGACACGTTGAATTTTATGTTCTTCCAATGCACGTAAGACTTTAGCTTGTGCAGCAAGACTCATATCTCCTATTTCATCTAAAAACAGCGTACCGCCTTGTGCCTGTTCAAATGTACCTTTACGGTCTTTGTGCGCAGAAGTAAAAGCACCTTTAATATGCCCAAAAAGTTCACTTTCTATTAGCTCTGTGGGGATTGCAGCGCAATTAACTTCTACAAACGGTGTAGTGGCACGATTACTTTTAAAATGTAATGCTCTTGCAACTAATTCTTTACCACTACCGTTAGGACCTTGAATCATAACCCGAGCCATGGTTGGCGCAACCTTCTCCACCATGTGGTGAATGTTTAGAATAGCTTCTGAATTTCCAATCATAACATACTGCTTGGGAACAGCAATACTTTTAATTCTTTTATGGAATAAATTATTTATTTGAAGAGCAGTATTAACCGTTTTTAAAAGGTGATTTAAATCAGGAGGCTTAGATATATAGTCGTAAGCACCCATTCGCATAGCTTTTACAGCAGTTTCTAAGTCTCCGTGGCCAGAAATCATAACTACAGCAGTTTGTTGAGACACTTTTTGGATATGCTCTAGCACCTCAATCCCATCTTTTTTAGGCATTTTTATGTCACAAAGTACAAGGTCATATGAATTATTATCAACCATGGAAATCGCTTCTAGGCCGTCAGCAGCCTCACTAATGTTGATGTTCTTGTCAAAATCAAGAAGAATCTTCCACAACACACGGCGGATATTTGCTTCATCTTCTACAATTAAAATTTGTGCCATTTATTTAGATGAATGTATTACGCGCTGTGGGAAAGGAATCTCAATATTATTTAGTCGCAATGTTTGTTCAATTGCAAACCTGATATCTGACTTAATAATACCACCCTTGAATGCGTTTTCAGTGAATACAATTAAAGTGAAATCTAGGCTACTTTCGCCAAAATCTTGAAAAAGAAGTATGGGGTCTTTTGTCTTTATTACGTCTGGATGCTGGACAGCAACTTCAATTATAATTTTTTTAAATTTTTGAATGTCAGTTTCATAAGCTACACTGACGTTTATGGATTCACCTGTAACCTTATTATTTTCCGTCCAATTAAAAAGGGTTGTGGTCAGATACTTATGATTTGGAATGACAAGCACCTTATTGTCTCGAGTTACAGCCCTAGTAGTACGCAGTGTTATGTTTTCAACTCTCCCAACCTTACCATCTAATTCAATAATATCTCCGACATGAACAGTCTGATCTATTAGAATAAAGATGCCAGATATTATATCTTGAAAGAAAGTTTGTAAAGCAAAACCCACACCTACCAATAGTGCAGCTGATGCTGCTAAAAGTGCGTTTAAATTCACACCTGCATTCTGCAAAGCCAATAGTACAATTACAGTGTAAAGCGAATAGTTTAAAAATGAAAATATAGGCTTAAACTTTCCTTTTCCTTCGTCGGATAATTTACGAGTTAATATTTTGCGAACAAAACGCATAGTAAAGTATAGAGCGATGATAAGTAATACCATAACCAAAAAGGAACCAACGCTCATTTGAGCATCGCCTAAACCAATATTATATTGAAAGATTGATTTGATTTTTTCCATACTCTAATATAGGTAAAATACTTGCTAAAAAAAGAAACCCACCCTCAAAAAGAGGATGGGAAAAAATTGCTATGAAAAAGAAAAATAACTATAGATAAATCTATCGTTGCTTCAAATATATAAAATTTATGGATACATATATAAAATTTATGGATACAAATAACATATAATCAAGAAAACATGTCTTTTACCTTGTCAAAAAACGATTTATGACTTGATTTTGGATTAGGTTTAAAATTATCATGTTTGGCTTGTGATTCAAAAAACTGTTTTTGCTCTTTTGTAAGCTGCTCGGGGGTCCAAACATTTATATGAACCAACATATCTCCTGTACCATAGTGGTTGAGACTAGGTACACCCTTGCCTTTCAACCGAAGGATTTTTCCAGATTGTATCCCAGACTCTAGTTTAATTCGAGCAGAGCCTCCGACAGTGTCAATTTCTTTGTAAGTACCCAGAGCAGCTTCAGATAAGGAAATGTACAAATCAAAATGAAGGTTGTTGCCCTCACGTTTGAGCCTTGGATGGTCTTTTACCGTGATTTGCACAATCAAATCACCTGAAATTCCTTGCCCAGGTGCTTCATTTCCTTTTCCAGAAACCTTTAGCTGCATACCATCCTCGACACCTGCAGGAATTTTAATAGATACCGTTTCCTCATATGAAATCATACCGTAACTGTCAGCTCCTGATGGTCTATGGCTGAGGGTTTGTCCAGTACCATTACACGTATTACAGGTTGTAGCAGATTGCATTCTTCCTAAAATGGTATTTGTAACACGCATGATTTGTCCAGTACCGTTACATGTCGTACAAGTTTTATAGCGAACACCTGGTGCCTGCTTTTTACGTTTTACCTTTATTTTCTTTTCAACACCAAGTACCATGTCTTCGAGAGTTAAGTTAACCTTAACACGAAGGTTAGTTCCCTTTGAACGGCGTTGTGCACCGCCGCCAAAACCACCAAAAGCACTTCCAAAAATATCTCCAAATTGACTGAAGATATCATCCATATTCATGCCTCCTCCACCAAAACCTTGACTACCATCAAATGCATCATGTCCGTAATTGTCATACTTGGAGCGTTTTTGTTCGTCACCCAGCACTTCATAAGCTTCAGCTGCTGCTTTAAATTTCTTTTCAGCTTCCGCGTCACCAGGATTTTTATCTGGATGATAGGCAATTGCTTTTTTACGATATGCCTTTTTAATTTCAGCAGCTGAAGCAGATTTGCTAATACCTAATATGTCGTAATAATCTTCTTTCATAACTACTGTGCCACCACTACCTTTGGGTAACGGATAATTAAATCGCCAAGTTTATATCCAGAAGCTACAACATCGACTATACTGCCCTTAGGGTGATCTCCTGAAGCGGGTAACTGTGTTATCGCTTCATGAAGTTCAGCATCAAAAACTGTATTAGATTCAATCTCTATCTTGGTTAGTCCCTGCTTCTTAAGGATGTCAAAAATTTTGTTGTAAATGAGTTGAATACCAGTGAGCGTATCATCTGCTTTATCCAGTTCGGAAAGGGCACGGTCAAAATCGTCTAAAACAGGAAGTAATGCTACCATAACCTCTTGGGAGGCTGTTTTAAATAGCTCAATTCGTTCTTTGGCTGTGCGTTTTTTGTAGTTTTCAAAATCGGCGAACAAACGTAAAAACTTGTTTTTCTCTGCTTCTAAAGCTTCTTGGGCTTCAATAACAAGGGTGTTGGTCTCAACAACATGCTTTTTTGCTTTTTGCTTTAATTCTTTTTTTGCTGTTTTTTTTTCATTTTTGGCAGCCATGGTTTTTTTTTATAATATGTCGCAAAAGTACTGCCAAAAAAACTTCTATGTCAAAATGACACTACTTTTTTGAATTAAGCGGTAATAAATCCTGAAGCGCCTCTTGGATTGAAGGAAAGATAAAAGAAAAACCTTGTTTTTGTACGTGGGTGCTGGAAACACGAATACTGTCAAAAAGTATGCTGGACATTTTCCCCATTGCGATCTGCATCAAAAAAGCAGGAACACCAGGCAGCCATTGCGGCATTTTGTATTGCCTTGAAATAGCCTTAATCAACTGTTTTTGAGTTACTGGATTTGGCGCCACACCATTATAGATCCCGGGATTATCCAAAGTAAATATGAATAATTGAACCAAGTCTTGGATATGAATCCAAGATTGCCATTGATTTCCAGAACCAAACCATGTACCCAAACCAAATGAGGCTGGTGTTGACAATGGAATTAGCGCACCTCCTGAATTTGCCAAAACCAAACCAATTCTGATTATACTTACATGCCTGACAAAAGGGGATAATGCTTTTACTTGTTTTTCCCAGGAAAATACAACCCTGCCTGCAAAAGAATCAGAAATTTTATTTTCTTTTTCGCTGTAGATCTTTTCATAATCTGAAGGATAAAGACCAATAGCAGATGCACTTATAAAATGTGAAATACTGTGATCAGGATTATTTTTTAGTGCATCTTGAATGAGCTGAGTCCCTTTAACACGGCTGTCAAAAATGGATCTTTTATTTTTATTTGTCCAGCGCTGATTTATTTTGGCGCCAGCCAAGCTGATGATTGTATCAACTCCTTTAAAGGCTTTTTCATCCAAAACACCGGCACTCGGATTCCAATGGTATGTTTTAATATTTTTAAAAATAAGATCTTGATGTTTGTTAGTAGATAATATTGAAATGCGATAATCCCTTTGTTTCAAAGCGTTAATAAGAGATCTGCCGACTAATCCACTTGCACCTGTTATTAAAATATGCATATTTTTTTTGTAAATTTAAGATACCTAGAATTGTGCACCCAAGATTTTTATACTTTTGTTGATGTGAATTTATCAATACATATAACACCAACAACGGTTTCTAGAATAGATTCAGTTGATTTTAGCAATCTTGCATTCGGATCCACTTTTTCAGATCATATGTTTATTTGCGACTACCGTGGCGGAAAATGGCAGACACCTGAAATTGTACCATACTCACCCATAGAACTTTCGCCTGCTGCGAGTGTTTTACACTACGGTCAAGCCGTATTTGAGGGTATGAAGGCATTTAAAGATGACTATGGTAGTGTTTGGTTGTTCAGGCCAGATCAAAACGCAAAACGTATTAATAAGTCTGCTGAACGTCTTGCAATACCCCAATTTCCTGAAGCACTTTTCATTGATGGGATGAAACAGCTCATCACACTTGATAAAGCCTGGGTAAAAGCAGGTAGTGGAAATTCGTTGTATGTTAGGCCGTTTGTTTTTGCTTCTGAAGCTGGAGTACAAGCATCTGCTGCAACTGAATACCGATTTATGATTATTTGTGCGCCCGTTGCAAGTTATTATGGCGGTGAGGTTCGTGTAAAAATCGCAGATCATTACAGTCGTGCACCTCAAGGGGGTACAGGGTATGCCAAGGCAGCAGGAAATTATGGAGGTCAGTTCTACCCCACACAATTGGCCAAAAATGAAGGCTATCAACAAGTTATTTGGACTGATGCTGCCACGCACGAATATATTGAAGAGGCAGGTACCATGAATCTGTTCTTTCGCATTGGCGATACACTAATTACGGCACCTACAAGTGACAGCATTTTAGATGGTGTCACAAGAAAAAGTATTTTGGATTTGGCAAAACACTTGGGTTTAAAAACAGAGGTCCGTATGCTTCGTGTTGCTGAACTTATTGAAGCTTCAAAATCTGGAACTTTACTTGAAATTTTTGGTAGTGGTACTGCTGTTGTAGTCCAAACTATTAATGGTTTTGGTTATAAAGGTGATAATTTTGAAATCCCACTTCCAGAAAAAAGTTTTGCACTTACATTAAAAGAAAAGTTGATGAACATACAGTATAATAATGGTGAAGATCCATTTAACTGGCGCCTAAAGGTTTGTGACTAGCCTAGAAACTGCTTAAGATCTGGACGCTTATAATTAGGCCCTTTCATTACCTTACCGTCTTCCCTGTATATAGGTTTTCCATCTAAGCCGAGTTTGCTCATGTTACTCTCCTGAATTTCTGCAAATACATCTTCAATAATGTTTTGCATGCCGTGTGTGAGTATGGTCCCACACAATATATAGAGCATATCACCAAGTGCATCGGCCACTTCGACTAAGTCATTGTTATTTGCTGCTTCGAGATACTCTTCATTCTCTTCTGCCATCAATCTATGACGTAAGCTTAATGTGTCTTTAGCTGTTATTGCCGTTGGTTTTTGAGCGACTCTTACGCCAAAAGCTTTATGAAATGCCGTTACTGCATCAAGTTGTTTTTGCATTTTTTTATAGTTTCGCTAAAAATAACATTATGTTCAGCACCGGTCAATTGATTTTTGCTATTTTTTTTATTGTAAGCTTCACTTTAGTAATTATATATAGCTACAGAATGGACAAACAAAAAAGCAAGCACTATTTTAAAGGTAGTTTTTGGGTGCTTGTCGGCTTTTTAATTTTTGTCACCTTGTTAGTTGCACTAAAAAGCATCATTTAAGATGAATGTCATATCTTTTTTGCTGGTTTTTATTGGCGGTGGTCTTGGAAGTCTTTTGCGTTACGCTATTGGACTTGTTATTAAAACCATGTCTCCACAATTTCCATATGCTACATTAATCGCAAATGCGATAGGCTGTTTACTATTGGGATTGATATTAGGATTTCTTAGTATGAGGTCTTCCGTAACTAATACGCAAAATTTATTATTGGCAGTTGGATTTTGCGGTGGACTTACCACCTTTTCCACTTTTACATTGGAAAATATGCGCTTTATTGAACAAGGTCAGTTATTCAACTTCTTTATTTATAGTATCGGCACTTTTGTACTCGGAATGGTTTGTATTTATGTAGGAATGATACTGCATAAGCAGTTTTAATATCATAATTATCAAAAAACATACATGAATTTTATTATCTCCATATTTTTGGAGGGTAAATTTTTTGTTATAAATAAATATAAGCATTTAACCCCCCTAATTTAATGTGTTTAGGTTCCATTTGACATAAATTTGGATATCATTAATTAAAAAACAAAAATTAATCAACACATTATATTATGAAAAACAACATATCTTTTTTAACTCTCACAGCACTCGTTGCTTTCCTAGTATTTGGAGGAATGACAAGCACACAAGCGCAGGAGGAGCCTACATTTAGCGTTTCTGGTAC
>PAAD01000046.1 GCA_002698745.1 Flavobacteriaceae bacterium | reverse complement strand
TGTCCGCTTTCTTGAATGGGCATCATATTTTCAGACAAAAAAGAAGCTTTTTCCCTACTGTTTGGATTGACCGCCCACTCCCAATGCTGCTTGTTGCTCCAGTAGCGCGCATTAGGGAAAGACAATTCATAAGCTGTTTTATTTTCGTTCCACCGCACCGCACCGCCACAGTGATCGAAATGTAAGTGAGTCAAAAAAACATCTGTGATATCTACCCTAGAAAACCCAGCCTTCTCAAGGGAGCTATCTAGCGAGTTTTTGCCACATAAACCAAAGTGGTGGAAAAAACGATCTTCTTGCTTGTTGCCCATGCCCGTGTCAATTAATATAAGATGTTTACCATCTTCAATAAGTAATGAACGCGCCGCAAGGTCAATGCGATTGTGGCTATCTGCAGGACAGGTTCTGTTCCAAAGTGTTTTGGGCACCACACCAAACATGGCGCCGCCGTCAAGCTTAAAATTCCCCGTTTCTATTATATGGAGCTTCATAGNTAACGAAAGTACAAAAGATTTATCCGTCTATTTTTTCCTTGAGCGCAAGCCCAAATTCTATCATGGCAGCTGCTTCTGCGGGTGTTGCCGGCCGCAAAAACTGCCGCACTAGCAGTTCCTTACCATTACTCATAATATGGTAGAACCCATAAGCAGAGAAAAAGGACACCATTTTATTATTAAAAAAGCTTTGGATCTTTTTCGGTTCATTTCCCTGGACATAAAAATCACGCGAAAACTCAGGATGCTCTGGAAAGTCTATATCGTGTATTCCCGCCAACAGCGAAAGCTTTTCTAACAATAACTCACGGTCAAAAGAAAACACAGGAATTTTTTTATCCAGCCTAACGCGCAACAGCGTTGTCTGAACATTTTCCTTAGCAATAAAAGCACCTTCACTGTAGTGTATGTCACATAAAGATAATCGTTGTTTGGGCCCCTCAATCAGGTTGTATACTCGCTCTACAGACGTAGTTTGATAAACAGGATGGTCGCGCAACATTTGTTTTTGTGATTTAGTAGCTTCACGATAGGACCACCCCTTTTCTTGTGCCAGAGCCTCCAACTGTAGCTGTCTTTTTGTACGGCCGCCGCCAAAAACACGAAGTTTTCTCATGGGTCTCAACGTTCGTACTGCAAACGGGTGGCTTGAGTCGGTCGCGTGAATGTCTAGTCCAACTATTTCCAACGCACCGCCTTTACGATCAAACAACTCTTCATAGCTCTGTAGGCTCTCTTGAACCGTATGGTCTACAAAAGAGCATAAAGAGAAATCAACAATAGCGCGCTCATTTTGCGGAATTTTATCAAGTTTTGACTTAAGCTTATAAAAATTGAGAAAAGTACAAAAGTGAATGACTCCGACATAGTAGTTTTGGGTTTCATTTTCTTTGTACATTAATACGTTTGGTTTTAGCAGGTTTCGCGAAAACAACCAAAANGCCTTGTTGAGCAGAACGTGTACCACAAACGTGGCCAGCACTCCTATTAAAATACCAGTTATCAAATCAGTTATAAGGGTAGAAACCAGTGTTGTTAAGAATACAAACAACTGCTCTTTTCCAATTTGATACATACGCACAAAAACAGTGGGAGCCGCTAGTTTATAGCCCGTATACACTAATATTGCCGCCAAGGAAGTAAAAGGGATTTTACCAAGTTGATTTTGAAAAAGGATAACAAACAACAAAAGGAAAACCGCATGGAAAAAATTTGAAGAGCGGTTAGTTGCCTGGTTATTTACATTAACCGAACTTCTGGATATAACCGTGCCCACATTCATTCCGCCTAAAAAGCCACTAACAATAGTTGCAATACCCAACGCCCTCATGTCTTTATTTATATTAGACCGACGTTTTTCAGGATCAAGCTTATCTACAGCCTTTATGCTTAATAACGATTCAATGCTTGAAACAAGGGTAACAGACAATACAATTCCCCAAAAAAAAGGCTCTTTCCATTTTGAAAAATCAGGAGTTGGCATTGAAGTTAACATATCTTTTGGCAGCGAAATAAGCAGATTTTTATTAATCGGATTTTCTCCGCCAACAACAGTAAAATAAGCATCAAAGCCTAGAGCTAATACAACAACCCACATTGGTGCAGGAAGAAGCCTAAAAAAACGATTAGTGATTTTGCTGTAGAAAAACATAATACACAAGCTTATTANCCCAATACCAACTGCATAAAGCCGCCCTTCCGAAGCTAAAGACAGTGATTTTAACAGANCAGGAATACCCGCTAAAAGCTCGACAACAGCCCCTTTTGTTTTCATATCACCAAACATGACGTAAAGCTGTTTTAATAACAGGGTTACACCAATTGCCGATAACATACCCTGAATAGCACTAGCAGGAAAAAAATCACTAAGTGCACCGAAGCGTAAAAACCCAAAAAGTAAGAGCAGCCCACCCGAAATAATAACAGCCGATAAAGCATACAAATACCCAACCTGCATATCGCCGTCTCCCAGAATCACGACAGCACTAAGCAGTACAACTACCAACCCATACCCAGGGCCTGTAATTGTAACATAAGAGCCTCCAAAAACGGAGACAACCACCCCACCTACAACTGCAGTAACAATCCCCGNCACCATTGGAAAACCAGAGGCTACCGCCAACCCAAGAGCTAATGGCAAGGCAATAAGTGACACCACAAAACCAGCAAAAAGATTGCTATGTAAACTCGCAAAATAGGAGTGCTTTATCATTAACGAACAATTAATACATCTGTGGGTAAATCCGACAAAATATATTCCAAATCATGGGGGAATAATCGGTCCAAAAGCGTGAGCCTGCTGGGCGCATTCATCACCAATAAATCAGCACGCGCAACACGGGCATAATGCCCAATAGAGTATCCCCTCCGACCAAAAATAGGTTGTACAACCACCTCAAGATTTTTTTTAATTTTGTTCGGAATATGGGTGAGCAAACCTTGAACCCTAGAGTTTTCACGAAGCTTTATGCGCTCTTTAGCAATGGTAGACTTTCGTAGACTGCGGTCGTCGTCTACCCTAATAGCCACACTGTCTTCGGGAATTTCTTCTACTATAGTAAGTTTTTGAGCTCCAAGATTTGAAAGCACATAAAACGCACGGTCAATAGCTTCTTCTGTTTTGGGATGCGCCAAACCGTTTACTACTGCAGACGAACAAGCAACACGATCAACAGAAGGCTTGATAAGCAATAAGACATCACAAGGCGCTTTTCGGGTAAGTTTTCTTGCGACAGAACCCAAGTAATATTTAAGAAACCCCTCTCTTTTAATCGCACCCAAAATCAACAAATCAGCGCTTTCGCCCTCACAGGCANCAAGTAAAATTTTTACTGGGTTGCCCGCCCTCCATAGTACACGGTAATCGGGAATATCGCCATCGAAACTGTAGATTATTTTATCCAGGACAGCTTCTTTTTTATTTGTTTTTTCCCCTACATGAACCAAAACTAGGGAAGCGGCAAACATTTTGCTCATGCGCAAAGCCTCAAAGACATTCGCCTTAATGTTCGGCGAAAAAGCTACTCCCACGACTAGCGTGTTATATTGCTTTTGTTGCATAACTTTAAAGATATTAAATTTTTAGAATAAAGGAGGCAGAGCTTCTGAAGAGGACTAAAAACAAACCCTTAAAAAATCATTAAGCCCTATTCATTAAGCCTTAGCACAGCCATAAACGCTTGTTGCGGGATTTCTACACTCCCGATTTGGCGCATTTTCTTCTTTCCTTTTTTCTGGCGCTCAAGAAGCTTGCGCTTTCGGGTAATATCCCCACCATAACACTTGGCTGTAACGTCTTTTCTCACCGCCTTAACGGTCTCACGAGAAATTATTTTAGCGCCAATAGCAGCTTGAATAGGGACGTCAAATTGTTGGCGGGGAATCATTTTCTGAAGCTTTTCACATATTTTTTTACCAAGCCCATAAGCGTTATCGGCATGTACCAAAGCAGACAAAGCATCTACTATATTACCGTTAAGAAGCACATCAACTCGCACCAGCTTGGAAGTGCGCATCCCTATCGGGCTATAATCAAACGAAGCATAGCCTTTAGACACAGATTTAAGGCGGTCGTAAAAATCAAAAACAATTTCTGCCAGTGGTAAATCAAATATCAATTCAACACGCTCAGTCGTTAGGTAGGTCTGGTTGGTGATTATACCGCGTTTTTCGATACACAAGCTCATCACATTACCCACAAAATCAGACTTGGTGATAATAATCGCTTTAATAAATGGTTCTTCTACATGATTTAAAACAGAAGGGTCTGGCAAATCAGATGGGTTGTTGACAACAAGAATATTGTTTGGGTCTTTTCTAGTGTAAGCGTGATAGGATACATTGGGCACAGTTGTAATCACAGTCATATTAAACTCACGCTCTAAACGCTCTTGAATAATTTCTAAGTGGAGCATTCCCAAAAACCCACAACGAAAACCAAAACCAAGTGCAGCAGAGCTTTCAGGAGCAAACACCAAAGAAGCGTCGTTCAATTGAAGTTTTTCCATTGAGGCACGTAGCTCTTCGTATTCCTCGGTATCTACAGGATAAATGCCGGCAAAAACCATTGGTTTAACTTCTTCAAACCCCTCAATTGCAACATTAGTAGGTCGATTAACAGATGTAATGGTATCACCGACCTGAACTTCTTTGGCCTCTTTAACGCCCGTTATAATATAACCCACATCGCCAGCAAGCATTTGCTTTCTAGGCACTTGTTTTAGCTTAAGGATGCCAATTTCATCAGCATAATAGGTGTTGCCAGTAGCCATGAATTGTACTTGCTCCCCCTTGTTGATTTTTCCATTTAAAATTCTAAAATAGGTTTCTACCCCTCTAAACGGATTATAAACAGAATCAAAAATCAGCGCTTGAAGCGGGGCATTAATATCTCCTTTGGGTGAAGGAATACGATCAACAATTGCCTCTAGTATGTTCTCAATTCCCAGGCCTGTTTTGGCAGATGCATGAATAACATCATCGTGCTTACAACCCAAAAGATCAACAATATCATCTGTAACTTCATCTGGGTTGGCAGAAGGAAGGTCTACCTTGTTGAGCACAGGAACAATTTCCAAATTGTTTTCAAGCGCCAGGTATAAGTTGGAAATGGTTTGTGCTTGAATGCTTTGAGCAGCATCCACAATTAACAAGGCTCCTTCACAAGCCGCAATAGATCGCGAAACTTCGTAAGAGAAATCAACGTGTCCGGGCGTATCTATCAAATTAAACACATATTGTTCTCCCCCCAAAGAAACTTCCATCTGGATAGCATGTGATTTGATGGTAATACCGCGCTCACGCTCCAAGTCCATATTGTCGAGCAGCTGGTCTTGTTTCTCACGATCCGTTACAGCACCTGTGGCATCAAGCAATCTGTCGGCAAGTGTACTTTTGCCGTGATCTATGTGCGCAATGATGCAGAAATTCCGAATGTGTTCCATAGCTGAAATAAACGCGTTAGCCCACAAAGATACACCAAGCGATCAAAGGCGCCCGCCACTACCAACAAAAAAACTAATTTTGTAAAAAATTAACAGATGACTAACCTACGCATTACATTGCAGCTGTTTTTAGCAGCAACCTTTTTATTTTCGGCCTATACAAAAGCTGTTGCCCCCGGTTTTTTTGAAGTTTTACTAGAACAACAGGGCCTTGTTCCAAGCCGGTTGTACGGCGCATGGGTAACACGGTTTATTATTGCCATTGAAACATGGCTAGGACTGTGCTTGCTTTTGTCTTTTTATACCAGATTTATACTTCGTTTTAGCTTTCTCTTGCTTGTCGTGTTTTCTGTTCACTTGGGGTATTTAATAGCCATAGGAGAAACGGGCAATTGCGGATGTTTTGGAGAAATGATAAGCATGTCTCCTTTGGCCTCTTTGGGCAAGAATTTGTTACTACTGTCCGTAAACGGCTTTTTGCTTCGCTATAAATTCAGGGGCAATAAAAAGCCACTAATTACTTGGCTACTTCTACCGTTGTTGTTTGCAGCAGCATCGCTTGTTTGGCCTGTACAAACCCAGCCCGATGAGGTGGTAGAAAAAATTCCAATGTTCGAAGCAGAGACTGGGATAGACTTTGCCAACGGTTCCTATCTAGTCGCCATATTTAATTTGGGCTGTGAGCATTGCCAAGAAGCAGCCCACCAAATAGCCGCATGGCAAAACAACGGCATTAATCTACCCCAAGTTGCGGCTCTGTTTTTTGCAGAAGGCGACACATCGGTTGCAGATTTTAATGCTATAACGGAGTCTAACTTCCCTTACCAGATGATAGATGCAAACACCTTTTTTGATTTGATAGGCAGCGCACCACCTAGAATTTATTGGATCACGGACGGGCAAGTAAAACAGTATTGGGATGAAACACTTGGAGAAGACTTTCTAACTATCTTTGGCTCTTGATGGTTAAAATCGGCGACATAGAATTAAGCGATTTTCCGCTATTGCTTGCACCCATGGAGGATGTAAGCGACCCACCCTTCCGGGCCCTTTGCAAAGAGCATGGCGCTGACGTGGTATATACTGAGTTTATATCCAGCGAAGGCCTAATTCGAAATGCAGCAAAAAGTGTCATGAAGCTTGATATTTATGAATCCGAACGCCCTGTGGGCATTCAGATTTTTGGCGCTAACCTCGATTCCATGTTGAAGTCGGTAGACATTGTTGAAAAGACCAATCCTGATATTATTGACATAAATTTTGGCTGTCCGGTAAAAAAAGTCGTTTCTAAGGGAGCAGGCGCAGGGATTTTAAAAGATATTCCTTTGATGGTTTCGCTTACCGCAGAAATGGTCAAGCGCACCCACTTACCAGTAACAATAAAAACACGCCTGGGCTGGGATTACGACAGCATCCAGATTGTGGAGGTTGCTGAACGGCTTCAAGACGCGGGCGCCAAGGCCATTTCCATACATGGTAGAACACGAGCCCAAATGTATAAGGGCGATGCAGATTGGGCACAGATTTCGAAAGTGAAAAATAATCCGCGTATGCATATTCCCGTGTTTGGGAACGGAGACGTTAACTCACCAGAGCGCGCCATAGAAATGCGCGATAAATACGGTCTTGACGGAGCAATGATTGGTCGGGCTAGCATTGGCAACCCGTGGTTTTTTAGAGAAGTAAAACACTTTGTTAAACACGGCACGCACCCAGCACCACCTAGTTTAGCAGAACGTGCAGCCACAGCGCGCAGGCATTTGCAAATGTCCCTTGACTGGAAAGGCGAAAAACTAGGGGTATTCGAAACCCGGCGCCACTACACTAACTACTTTAGAGGAATTCCCAATTTTAAATCTTATCGCCAACGCTTGGTAACCGAAGATCGTTCAGCAGACGTTTTTGTTGTTTTGGACGAAATAGATGAGTTGTTCGGCGTTACTGCTTTATAACACCTTTAACTACAGCAGAAGCTAACCAGGACACAAGAGCAGTCAAACCACCTACCACTAATACTATATTCCAAAAAGAAGACCACTCAAGGGCTACTGGATAGGGCAGGTCAGAACCAGGAATAATAAAGAAGCCAAAGGATCTTTGTAGCCAAACGACAAGAACCGCTAATATGAGCCCAATTCCACTCCCCAGCCCAGTTAATAACAAGCCCTGAACAAAAAACACCCAACGCAGTGACGGCGCTGTTGCCCCTAGTTGGTGTAATGTCTTAATGTTGTTTTTCTTTTCCAAAAGCGTCATAATGATGGCGCCAACCACATTGAAGAGCGCAATAAGCACGACCAATGTTAGTATTGCAATCACAACAATGCGCTCTGTTTTAAGCATTTTATAAAACGCAGGATTTAATTCGGCCCTAGTTTTTATGCTGTATTTATTCCCTAGGATTTTTCCCAGGTCTTGCCGCACGGAAATTTCGTCAGCATCATCAGCAAGTTTTACATATAATGCGCCAGCTTGGTTTTTTGGAGTGCCGGAAATTTGCTGCACCATGCCAATGGGCGCATAGGCAGTGTTTTCGTCTATGGACGCGCCAATTTGAAAAACGCCCCTCACAAACGCTGATTGTGCACTAAAAGCTTGTTGGTTAAGCACACTAGCACTACGTCTTTTGGGCACAAGAAGCGTTATGCCCGCCGGATGGTCATAGGCAGCATTTCCAAGCTGTGATAATACTCCAATTCCCAAAACTAATTCGTAAGCACCAGGCTGCACCCATTCACCAACCATTGTTTTGCCCTCCACTACAGCATAAAATAAACTGTCAACCCCAATAATATTAGCAAAAGCGGTTCGGTCTTCGAATCGCAACATCATTTCCTGCGAAAGCGTTGCAGAAGTTAGCGTGACATCGGGGTGGTTTTGAACAGCCACAAACACCTCGTCATCTACGACAAATTGTCTATTTATTGCAGAAGTAATACGGATATCAGCGTCAAACGCGTGTGTAAACCGAAGGCCAAATTCACTAAGCCCACCAAAAACAGACAAGACCACGAAAAAAGCAAATACAGCAACGCTGATTATAAATGCAGCAAACCTGCTGATGAGTGTAACCGCAACTTTTTTTCGTAGTCCAAACGTATAACGCAAAGCAAGTAAAGTAGTAAAGCGCATGGGGTTATTTCAAGGGGTTATTTTTACGCTTTAGCGAATCTTCTATCGCATCAACATAATCAAGTGAATCGTCAAGATAAAAATCAAGCGCAGGGACTTTACGCAAATCGTTTCTAAGAAGCTTGGCTAAGTCGTGCTTTAATATACGCTTGTTTACCTTTATTCCCTCTAAAGTCTCTTTCGCTTTATCGGCAGGAAACACAGACACGTAAACTTTTGCTACACTCAAGTCAACCGCGACGGCAACTTTTGAAATAGACAGCACCAAGTTTTTAACCCCTTGTGTGCGTATTGCACCTTGGAGTAAGGATGTAATTTCTTGCTGTAGAAGCGCATTAATTTTCTTTTGCCGTTGTGTTTCCATAACCCAAAAGTACTAATATCGCAGGCAAAGCTGTATTTTCACGTATGGATTTTCCCATTCGAAAAATTGTACACATTGATATGGACGCTTTTTTTGCTTCTGTAGAACAATTGGATAACCCAGCGTTGAGAGGAAAGCCTATTGCTGTTGGGGGTGGATCCGATCGGGGTGTGGTGGCGGCAGCAAGCTATGAAGCCCGTAAATATGGTGTGCGCAGCGCCATGTCTGGCAGCCTGGCAAAAAGGCTTTGTCCTGAATTGATTTTCGTCTCTTCTAATGTGCCACGATACCGGCAGGTTTCAAAACAAATACGGGAGATTTTTCACGAGTATACAGACCTTGTTGAGCCTTTATCATTGGATGAGGCTTATTTGGACGTTACCCATAACAAAAAGGGAATGATTTCTGCCACACAAATTGCCAATGAAATCCGTAAAAAAATTGAAAATAAAACGAAACTTACGGCATCAGCGGGAATATCAATCAATAAGTTTTTGGCCAAGGTTGCAAGTGATTACAACAAGCCAAACGGCCAAAAAACAATACCCCCAGAAGAGGTATTGGGATTTATAGAGACATTGGACATTAGAAAGTTTTACGGTATCGGAAAGGTAACTGCCGATAAAATGTATCGCCTAGGAATTTATACCGGTGCTGATTTAAAAGCCCGAACCGAAAAAGACCTTACGTCACGATTTGGTAAGGCTGGGAAGTATTACCATAATGTTGTTCGAGGGATACATTTCAGCAGAGTTAAGCCTGTTCGCAAAGCCAAGTCCGTTAGTTTAGAGCGCACCTTTAGAAAGAATTTATCCAGTGAAATTTATGTTGAGAAGCGGCTGGAAGAAATTGTAAAAGCTCTTCAAAGGCGCATAAGTAAAAAAAAGATAACTGGAAAAACAGTTACTCTCAAAATTAAATATTCTGACTTTGTTATTCAAACAAGAAGCAAAACACTTCCATTTTATATATCGGACAGCAGTTTGATTTTGGAGGAAACTAAAAAGCTATTGAAACAAGAAACATTAGAGGATTCTGTAAGACTTTTGGGGGTTTCTCTGTCTAACTTCAAATCAGAAACAAAACAAGAACCAATAGAAGAGCAGCTAAAGTTTTGCTTTTAGGCTCTTGAAACACGAAGAGTATTCACTTTACCGCGATCGGCAAGAGGCATGGACACCAAGTTAATTATTAAATCACCTTCATTGACATACCCTTTTTCCTTAGCAATTTCATTGACCTCTTTTACAGTGTCGTCTGTCGAGCCGCGGCCTTCATAAAGCCGCCCTTTGACTCCCCAAAGTAAATTGAGCTGCGCGAGAATACGCGGATTTGAAGTAAACACTAAAACAGAAGCATTTGGTCGCCAAGCTGAGATTTGATATGCCGTATATCCACTGTTGGTTAGCGTACAAATGGCTTTCGCTTCTATTTCGTCGGCCATGGTTGCCGCATGAAAACAAACAGACTTTGTTACAAATCGGGCATTTTTCTTTTTAGGCACCTTGTAGGGTACTTGGATTAGTGGAGAGTTTTCTACACTTACCAAAATACGTCTCATCGTTTGAACAACCTCAACAGGGTATTTTCCGACCGAGGTCTCTCCCGACAGCATCACTGCATCTGCTCCGTCCATTACAGAGTTTGCGACGTCATTCACTTCAGCGCGCGTTGGTGTTAGGCTGTCAATCATAGATTCCATCATTTGGGTAGCTACAATTACCGGAATACGCGCAATTTTAGCATGTTGCACTAACTCTTTTTGAACAATAGGCACCTCTTCAGCAGGCACTTCTACCCCTAAATCTCCTCGGGCTACCATTAAAGCATTACTGGCTTTCACAATTTCTTTTATGTTAACTAGAGCCTCAGGCTTTTCAATTTTAGAAATAATGGGAATGTCGTTTTTGCCATGCTTTTGAACCAGATTGCGCAGGTCTTCCACATCCTGTTTGTGCCGCACAAAAGAGAGAGCGATCCAATCAACGTCTTGCTTGATTGCGAAAACGGCATCTTTAACATCTTTATCTGTTAGTGCAGGCAAAGAAATATTTGTATTAGGAAGGTTTACCCCCTTATTTGATTTTAGCTCTCCGCCTTGAATTACGCGAGCTTTAACTTGGGAGTTTTTGTCTGTTTCAACAACTTCAAATATAAGCTTGCCATCGTCTAAAAGAACCCGCTCCCCAGCACTAACATCTTTTGGAAACTGTTTATAGTTCATATAGATCGCGTTTGCAGTACCAAGTGCTACCGAATCAGTTGTAAAAATTACCTCTTGACCTACGGAAACGACAGTACCATTTGTCATTTTGCCCACACGGAGTTTAGGCCCTTGTAAATCGGCAAGTATTGCTACGTGAAAACCAAGAGAAACATTGAGTTCTCGAACGATTTTAATTCGCTCCAAAACATCTTTATGGTCCGCATGGGAAAAGTTTATACGAAAGACATTCACACCATTTTCCATCATGGCCTTTATAGTTTCCCTAGAAGAGGAAGCAGGCCCGAGGGTGGCTACAATTTTAGTTTTTTTAATTTTTCTCATGCTTAAAAAGTCAGTTTTTCTTTGATTTTATTATATTTTTTTGGAAGCTCTGAGCAAGAGATTACACGACTTATTGATCTTATTTTTTTTGCGATATTTTCTGTCATATCATTTACACAAATTAAGAGATCTGTTTGAGATAAAGCAGGAAATAGAAGACGGCGCTGTTCAGTTCTGTCAAACATACCCAATTGTTCAGGTGGCGATGTTGAAACAACATGATTCTCTATCACACGCCAAGATTGTTGCATGACCACACAATCGTATTCATAAACAGCGAAGCTGTCTGCAGCATTCTCAAGCTTGAGGTCTTCTTTACTCCTTGCAAGGGATAATCCTAAAAGGCGATTTAGGTGAAAAACAAATAGATATGATGGCAATACGGTTGTCACGCAAAGGACGTCTTGGTCAAGAGCTGTGGACTCCAAGCTTAGCGTATGTGTTACCATATATTAAGCTAAGATAAGGACAAAAAAAAAAAATACCTGTCGAAATACAGCTATAATGCGTTTTAATGCTTGTTTTGTATTGATTTAATGCCGTCTTGGAACTTAAAATAAGCACGTTTTGCAACTTTTTCCATTGCTTTTTTTTGTTTTTCGCCCTGGCTATTGCCACTCCTTTACCGTCAATTAGAAGTTTTGCCTTGTAGTGGTTAGCGCTTTCCGCCCCATTGTCTAATGTAACTTCAAAATTATACTCCATGCGTTTCTTCTGAAACCAATCCACCAACAAGCTTTTATAGCTTAACACGGCAAACTCAAGCTTTCCTAGGTCGACAAAAGAACGAATCATTTTGTCGTATACAAACTGTGAGCAGCGTTCAAACCCAAGGTCAACATAAATCGCACCGACCAATGCTTCAAATAGATTCCCATGAATATTTGGACTGTAGTTTTCTATTTGTTTGCTACAAGATAAGTGATCAATAAGCGCAAGCCGTTCGCCTACTTTGTTTAAGAAACTACGACGCACAATTTTTGCCCGCATAAGCGTAAGCGAACCCTCATTGTTTTGCGGCAATGACTTAAACAGGTGTGCCGAAACAATTGTATTAAGTACGGCATCGCCCAAAAACTCAAGGCGCTCGTAATTTATTTTTTGTCCATTTGCATCTGTCTTTCCTTCAGAGGTATGTGTAAAAACACGCATGTATAGTGACAAATCAACAGGTGAAAAACCAGTTATACTTTTTACAACTTGAAATAAAGGGTCCTGCTTATTGAAAGAGCTCTTTCTTAAAAACCAGCTTAGGCCCATATTACTCCATTTTTTTGAACATAATACATGCGTTGTGACCACCAAAACCAAAGGTATTGCTCATAGCAACCGATACATCTCGTTTTTGCGCAGTGTTGAAGGTAAAATTAATTTTTGGGTCTATGTTTTCGTCAGCCGTTTGGTGGTTGATGGTTGGAGGAACAATGCCGTGCTTAATACTTAAAACAGAAGATATGGCCTCAACTGCGCCGGCAGCCCCCAATAGATGGCCAGTCATAGATTTTGTGGAGTTGATATTCATGTCATATAAATGTTTCCCGAACACATCTTTAAGGGCTTTGGTTTCCGCAACATCTCCAAGAGGTGTCGATGTGCCGTGCATATTAATCGCGTCAACATCAGTAATTCCAACACCTGCGTCAGCAATGCAATTTTCCATAACACTTGTGGCCCCAAGCCCTTCTGGATGCGGCGCAGTTATGTGGTGTGCGTCAGCCGAAAGACCACCACCAGCAACCTCAGCATATATGTTAGCGCCTCGTGATTGTGCATGTTCTAAGCTTTCTAAAATCAGCGCTCCAGCACCCTCGCCCATCACAAAACCATCGCGGTCTTTGTCAAAAGGCCTCGATGCGGTTTTTGGATCATCGTTTCGAACAGATAATGCATGCATAGCATTAAACCCACCAATACTGGCTTTAGCAACACCCGCTTCAGAGCCACCGGTGACCATAATGTCAGAGTAGCCTAAACGGATATAGTTTAACGCATCAATAATGGCATTGGCTGATGAAGCACAGGCTGATACGGTAGCAAAGTTAGGCCCTCGAAAGCCATATTTAATGGAAATCATACCTGGAGCAATGTCAGCAATCATTTTAGGGATAAAGAAAGGATTGAATCGAGGGGCGCCATTTCCATCAGCGAAATTTAGCACCTCGTTTTGAAAGGTTTCTAAACCACCAACACCGGAACCCCAAATCACACCAACTCTAGATTTATCAATTTTCTCAAGCTCAAGCCCAGCGTCGTTAACGGCTTCGTCTGAAGCCACCATTGCATATTGAGTAAAGCGATCCATTTTACGGGCCTCTTTACGGTCAAAATGCTCCCGGGCATCAAAATTTTTTATTTCACAAGCGAACTGTGTTTTGAACATTGAAGCATCAAAATGGGTAATAGGAGCAGCTCCGCTGGTTCCTGACAACAGACCGCCCCAGAACGCATTTTTTGTATTACCAATTGGGGTTAAAGCCCCAATCCCAGTTACGACAACTCGCCGCCTATGCATGAAAAATGATTATTTACTACCTTCTATATACTGAATGGCTTGACCAACAGTAGAAATATTTTCTGCTTGATCATCTGGAATTTGAATATCAAATTCTTTTTCGAACTCCATAATGAGCTCTACTGTATCTAAAGAGTCTGCGCCTAAATCATTAGTAAAGCTAGCCTCGGAAACTACTTCATTCTCGTCAACGCCTAGTTTATCTACAATAATGGCTTTTACACGTGATGCAATATCAGACATAATTTTGGTTTTATAATTTCGGACAAAAATAGAAAAACTTTCACGCACACAAATGTTTTTTCTAAATATTACACATTTTAAACAGTTTTAGCTAAGCGATTTTTATTGTGTAACTTTGCAAAAAGGCATTCTATATTTTGAAAACAATAATTGTTTTTGCCTCTGGTTCCGGCACTAATACTGCAAAAATAATCACATACTTCGACGCCATTGAAACAGCTGCCGTAAAATGTGTTTATTGCAACAACCCAAACGCCGGCGTAATTAATCGTGCGGCACTCTTTGGGGTTTCTACTAGGGTTTTTAGTCGTGCCGAATACCAAAAAGAGGTCTTTGAAGAGCTTCAAGCCCTTGAGCCCGACCTCATTGTGCTCGCAGGTTTCTTGTGGAAGATACCCAAAAGCTATATAGAAGCATTCCCTAATAAAATTATTAATATTCATCCCGCTCTGTTGCCAAAATATGGAGGAAAGGGCATGTATGGGCAACATGTTTTTGATGCAATTGCCTTAAATAATGAAACAGAAACGGGTATTACTATCCATTATGTCAACGAACATTTTGACGAAGGAACAGTTATTTTTCAAGCCAACACAACTTTAGCTGAGACAGACACAGCAGCAATAGTAGCCGCCAAAACACATCAACTGGAGCACGCACACTTTGCCCCACAAATACACGAACTGCTAGATCAACAATGAAAGAAGTCCACCTATATACAGACGGAGCTGCTCGAGGAAATCCAGGCCCTGGCGGATACGGGCTCATTTTAGAGCTTCCTGGCACAAGCTATATAAAAGAATACGCAGAGGGCTTTTTGTTTACTACTAACAATCGCATGGAACTTCTAGCAGTTATTGTTGGACTTGAATTGTTGAAAGAAGCACCGCTCATGATTACTGTTTTTACGGACTCCAAATACGTTTGTGACGCTGTTGAAAAAAAATGGATTTTTCGTTGGGAGAAGGAGGGATTCAAAAAGCAAAAAAACCAAGATTTGTGGAAACGTTTTCTAATCGCATTTAGAAAGCATAAAGTACATATTCAATGGGTTAAAGGGCACAACCAACACCTGCAAAATGAAAGGTGTGACGCGCTTGCAGTAGCAGCGTCCAAACAACAAAATCAAAAAGAAGACAAGGGATATAAACCATAAATTAAATGAAAAACAATAAGCTTCTTATCGTTGGTACAATGGCTTTTGACGACATTATAACACCCACACAGATCTCTGGTAAAATCTTGGGGGGAGCAGGAACTTATATAGGTTTGGCAGCTTCTTATCACCCTGCAGATATTGGAATTGTGTCTGTAATTGGCGACGACTTTACAAGCAAATACACGTCTTTACTTTCCGATCGTGGACTAGACCTCTCGGGTGTAACTAAGGTTAAGGGGCAAAATTCTTTTTATTGGAAGGGTAAGTATCACGACAACATGAATAAGCGAGACACTCTCGACACTCAGCTCAATGTACTTGCCAATTTTGAACCCGTTGTGCCCGCTCACTACAAAGATGCCTCAGTGGTAATGTTGGGTAACCTTGCCCCGAGCGTACAACAAAGCGCGCTTAGCCAACTTAAACACAACCCTAATCGTGTGGTATTACTAGACACTATGAATTATTGGATGGCTGCGGCACTAGACGAGCTGCTAGTGGCTATCAAGCAGGTTGATGTCATTACCATAAACGATGAAGAAGCCATGCAATTGAGCGGAGAGACAAACATTGTTTTAGCCGCAAAAGCAATACACAAACTAGGCCCATCCCATGTTATAATTAAAAAAGGAGAGCATGGAGCTATGCTTTTTTACAAAGACCAGTCTTTTTACGCACCAGCACTTCCCTTGCAAGAAGTGATAGACCCAACGGGTGCAGGCGACAGTTTTGCAGGGGGATTATCAGGATACCTAGCCGCACAAGATAAGCTTACAACAGTTACGATTAAACAAGGAATTTTAAACGGTACAGCAGCCGCTTCAATTTGTGTAGGGGCAATGGGAACGGAAGGGCTTATCTCGTCGGCAAAAGAAGAGTTTTTAGCGCAGCTTCAAGAGCTGGAGCGCCTTAGAACAGTATAGTAATTTAAAAGCGGCTTATGATAATTTTAGTTAATTTTGCCCAATGAGTGATGCCATAAAGCACGAGTGCGGAATAGCCTTGGTTAGGCTCCTTAAACCTCTAAACTATTACAAAGAAAAGTACGGCAGTTCTTTTTACGGACTTCAGAAGATGTATCTAATGCTGGAAAAACAGCATAATCGCGGTCAGGATGGTGCTGGTTTTGCAAGTATTAAACTCGACATGGAACCAGGAGAGCGCTTTATGAGTCGCGTTCGTTCTTGTGATCCTCAACCGATTAAAGATATTTTCAACACTATCAATATGCGCATCAATAATGTTGAGGAAGGGCTGCCTACACAAGACCTATCTTCAAAAGCATTAAAATCCGCCTTCCCTTATGTAGGCGAGCTTATGTTAGGCCATCTGCGTTACGGAACTTTTGGAAAGAATACTATAGAAAGCGTGCACCCCTTCTTGCGACAAAATAATTGGATGCATAGGAACCTTATTGTTGCAGGGAACTTTAACTTAACCAATGTTAACGAGCTTTTTGAAAACCTGGTTGCTTTGGGGCAGCACCCAAAGGAAAAGGCAGACACAGTTACAGTTATGGAAAAAATTGGACATTTTCTCGATGATTCTGTTGCCAAGCTCTATAAAAAACTCAAAAGTGAAGGCTTTGACAAACAAGCCGCATCATCTGAGATTGCCAAACGTTTAAATATTGCTAAAATTTTGAGAAAAGCATCTAAAAATTGGGATGGCGGCTATGTTATTGGGGGATTGCTTGGACATGGAGATTCTTTTGTGTTAAGGGACCCTGCGGGGATTCGCCCTGCGTTTTTTTACAGAGACGATGAGGTTGTAGTAGTTGCATCAGAACGTCCAGCCATTCAAACAGTATTTGATGTGCCAATGACTGCAATAAGAGAGATAAATCCAGGTGATGCGCTTATAATTAAGAAGTCAGGTGAGGTATCAAATGTTGGAATTAATGCACCTACTTCACGCTTGGCGTGCTCGTTTGAGCGGATCTATTTTTCTAGAGGTAACGATGCCGATATTTATAACGAGCGAAAGGCGCTTGGACGCTTGCTGTTTCCAAAAATACATGATTCAGTAAATGGCGAATTGAAAAACACAGTATTTTCATATATACCAAACACTGCAGAAACTTCTTTTTATGGGCTTGTTCAGCGGGCACAGGATTTTATGCTTGAACAATCAGAGGCAGCCATATTGAAAGAAGATAAGCTATCACCCGATCGCCTCAAGGCGCTATTATCACCAAGGCCAAGAATCGAGAAGGTTATTCTAAAAGATGTTAAGCTGCGAACTTTTATCACAGAAGACAGCAGCAGAGACGATCTGGTAGCTCACGTTTACGATATCACTTACGGGTCTGTAAATAAAGACGATAACCTTGTAATTATTGATGACAGCATTGTTCGAGGCACGACTTTGCAAAAAAGCATACTAAAAATATTAGACCGCCTTGGGCCAAAAAAGATTGTTGTGGTTTCCAGCGCACCGCAGATTAGATATCCAGACTGTTATGGGATAGATATGGCACGTTTAGAAGACTTAATTGCATTTAGAGCCATGTTGGCATTACTTGAAAAGAACAATAAGAATGCACAGCTTAAAATGGTTTATGAAAAGGCCAAAGCTACTATAAACCATAAGACAATTGACATTCAAAACCATGTTAAGCCACTTTATGATCAATTTACAGACGTGGAGATTTCAGAACAAATTTCTGTTATGTTACGCACTAAGGACATTAATGCAGAAGTTGACGTAATTTTTCAGTCTGTTGCCAACTTACATGAAGCTTGCCCCAAAAATAAGGGAGATTGGTACTTCACAGGGAATTACCCAACAGATGGTGGGAACAAGGTTGTCAATCAGGCTTATATCAACTTTTATGAAGGCAAAAAGGGACGCGCATATTAAAAGTTAAAAAAAATATAAATATTACTTTGATTTGTGGTTTCTGTTTGTATATTAGCAAAGCCATAACATAAGTAGGTTAAGTTCATGGTAAGATTTGGGGCAAAAAAGGTGGATTCTTTCCACCTTTTTTATTTAAAAAAAAAGAGGGTTGATTCACCCCCTTTTGTTTTTAATGAAATAAGATTTTACCTTGCACTTGCATTGTAGCGTTTACTTACTTCAGCCCAGTTGATAACCTCAAAGAAGGCTTCGATGTAATCAGGCCGTTTATTTTGGTAATTTAGATAATAGGCGTGCTCCCAAACATCTAAGCCAAGTATGGGAGTTCCCCCACAGCCAATGTTTTTCATCAGCGGATTGTCTTGGTTGGGCGTTGAACAAATCTCTAATTTGCCATCGCTTTGTACACACAACCACGCCCACCCGAACCAAATTGTGTGGCAGCTGCTTTTGAAAAAGCATCCTTAAAAGCATTAAAAGATCCAAAGCCAGCTTCAATTGCATCACTTAGTTCGGAAGACATTTCTGTTGAGTTAGGCCCCATGATTTCCCAAAATAAGCAGTGGTTATAGTATCCACCGCCATTGTTGCGAACAGCAGCGTTACTCATATCAAGATTACCTAAAATTTCTTCAATTGATTTACTCTCCAGTTCAGTGCCATCAATGGCCGCATTAAGTTTAGCGGTGTAACCATTGTGGTGTTTTCCATGGTGGATTTCCATTGTTTTTGTATCAATATGGGGTTCTAACGCATCTGCGGCGTATGGAAGTGTGGGAAGTTTAAAAGCCATTTTCTGTATTTTATTTAGCACAAAGTTACACATATATTCTTATATTTATTTCTGATAAAGACCGACTGACGTGTTAAGCCCTGTCACCCCCCCTTTTGTTGTCTATAATGCCTCGGCGGGATCTGGGAAGACCCATACCCTTGTGCGCTCTTTTCTATTTCAATTGCTTAACAGTGATCATCCAAAACAAGTAAGACGCTTGCTCGCCATAACTTTTACCAATAAAGCAGCAAAAGAGATGAAGTCCCGCATTTTAACAGAGTTAGCGGGTTTTGCCACAAGCAAAAAACGACCAAAAGGGGATACGATGTTCTTTGAAGTCGCAGCAATGTGTAACCTAAATGATAACCAGCTACACCAAAGATCAAAAAAGGCGCTTCGTTATATTTTACATCACTTTGGACAGCTACAAGTAGCTACCATAGATAAGTTAACTCACAAGATTATTCGAACGTTTGCTCGAGACTTGGGCATTAACGCTCGTTTTGAAGTCGCCTTAGACGGAAAGTCTTTTATGGCAGAAGTGGTAGATCAAGTCCTCAGTAAGGCAGGCGAGGACAAAGTGCTGACCCAAGTCTTGGTCAATTATGTATTGCAAAAGTCAGATGAGTTGAAATCTTGGGATGTTACCAAGCAGTTAAATACGATTGCTCAAATGTATTTAAATGAAAATCATATGCAGTCGCTTTCAGACCTGAAGGACTTGCCAATCAAAGCCTTTGCCGACTTAAATCAGAAGCTAAAAATTCAAACAGCAACGATATTAACCCCTATTCAATCTGAGTCAAAAGAAATAATTTTAGCACTTGAACGACTACAAATACCGCCATCGCTTTTTCCATTTAAAGCGTTACCAAGGCTGTTAACGCTTTTGTCACAGGGAGAATGTCCCAAGCAAATGCTTAATACAACCTTATCTAAAAGCTTAGAAACAAAGACATTTTTAAAAAAGAGCGCCACTAATGAGGAGCAGGACAAATTTGATAGAATTAAAGGTCAGGTAATATCACTCTTGCAAACATATAAACAATATTGGCGACAGCTTGTTTTGTTAGACTTGCTTTGTAGGAATGTAGTGCCACTTTCGCTTATGCAGTACATCGGTGAGAGTGTGACGGCCTTACAAGATGATCGAAACACCCAACTGCTTGGGTTTTTTAACAAAATTATTTCAGACGCTATTAAAGATACGGATACCGATTTTATGTTTGAAAGGCTCGGTGTTCGTTTTCAACACTTTTTTGTAGATGAATTTCAAGACACGTCCTCCTTACAATGGGCGAACCTCCAAAAGTTGTTTTCACATGCGATTGAAGACAGAGAAGGCCAAGGCTCTTTGGTTTTGGTGGGCGACGCAAAGCAATCCATATACAGATGGCGTGGCGGGCACCCGGAGCAGTTTATGAAATTAGCTAATAAGCAGGCTCCTTTTGCCATAACTCCTAAAGTCGAAAACTTGCCAAAAAACTTCAGGAGCCTTCCCAATATAGTTGCTTTTAACAATGATTTTTTTACCAAAGCATCCGTGTTTTTACCCTTGCCACACCAACAAGCGTTATATGCAAAGTCTTGTAAACAAGAACAAGGAAATAGTAAAGCTGGCGGTTATGTTACTATTTCAACCATAGTAGGAAGTAATAAAGACGAACGGACTGAGGCATACCAAACGCAAGTTTTATCACGTGTCAAAGACTGCATGGAACAAGGATACGATCTCAAAGATATTTCCGTTTTGGTCAGAAAAAATAACCAAGGTACACAGGTTGCCAAAGTTCTTACCGAAGCAGGAATTCAGGTTACCTCATCTGAATCTCTGCTCGTTGCACAAAGCCCAGAAGTGCAATTTTTAATAAACCTTATAAAACTGCGTGTAGCACCCAAAAGCAAGATAAATCGATACGCTGTTTTAGAACACTTTGCTTTTTTACAGCCGAACCCTTTTGAATGGACAACCAAACAAATGCAACACCCTTTACGACATATCCTTTTGTCATTGTCGAACCAAAAGTTTGACCTCACAAAGTTTAACCAATTGCCCATTTATGCTGCTCTAGAGTATGCGGTATGGTCACTTTCGTTGATAACTCACTTAACAGCTCATGTACAAGCGTTTTTAGATGAAATTTTAAAATGGCAGGGTAAAGGTGAAGGCACAATAATAGAGCTTATTTCACACTGGGAATTAAACAAGGATAATTGGACTGTTCGACCTCCTGAAAACAGGAATGCGGTTAAAATTATGACCATACACAAGGCAAAAGGATTGGCATTTCCAGTTGTTATTTTACCATTTTCCGACAGCAAATGGAATGAAGGAAACAATAACTTGGCTTGGTTTCCTCTACCTTATGGAGAATATACACCGTTCAAAGAAATGTTGCTTCCTATATCCCAAAACCTTACCCAGCTTGGAGAAGGAGCAAAGCAAACTTATGAAACCTATTACGCTCAATCATTTATGGACACTTTAAATACGCTTTACGTGGGGATGACAAGGCCCGTAGAAGAACTTCACATTATTACTCAAAAAGGGAAGATAGAATCTACACCTAAGGGCCTTCCAGACATTTTTTCAAAGGCTTTCCCAGAGCTAAATAATCAAGCGGTTACTTATGGTGCTCGAAAAAAACATGCGTCTAAAACATTAGATTTAATTGTAACAACCCCCCCTTTTAGCTTTAACTATGCCCACGCCACAAATGTTGTTGCAGAAAGGTCTTCTCAATCAAAATATGCGAATTTTGGCAATGTACTCCACGAAGTCATGGCGCTTGTAGATGTTCCACAAGATTTGGATGGTGCCCTGAGCCAGTCTAATGCAAAAGAGCGGCTAGCAACAAAACAATATGAACAATTATATAAACGGGCACATGAGATGGTAGTTCATAATGAACTGAAAGCTTTTTTTGATCCGGCTAACACACCCTATAAAGAGCGCTCTCTTTTCGCTTCAAACGGACGGCTTTTGCGCCCCGACCGCTTTATAATTAGCCCTGATAAAAACGCTTTATTGCTTGATTATAAGACGGGGCAGTATCACGAATCACATACATATCAGCTTGAGGAATATGCCAAATGTTTAAGCCAGCAAGGGTTTATTGTGACACAAAAACTACTGGTTTACTGTGGTGAAAATCTTGTTCTCAAAGAAGTTTAGTATTTTTGTAAAAACTATTAATTTACAAATATGAAAAATTATATACTAACGATATTTATGTTAGCTGGTTTCACAACTAGCATTATTGCACAAAATGACGCCAATCCTTGGAGTATTACTGTGGGTACAAACGCAGTCGATTTATCTCAAGAGACTCCATTTAAAGACAACATAAGTTTATCTCCAAACTTTTCATATTTAAGTATTTCTCGTTACTTGTGTTCAGGATTCTCATTAGATTTAGGCGCAACAATCAACAATATAGATCGAGATTCAGGTTCGGAAGATTTATACTATTCTATTGAATTTGGAACAACTCTTTCCGCAAATGAAATAATTGATTTAGGAGACTTTGAACCATCTCTAAGTTTAGCCTTGGGATACATTGACGGCCTAACTTTCTCAGGGAGTGAGCAAGACTTTTTTACAATTAACTCCGGCGTTGGCCTTAAATACTGGTTCAACGACACATTTGCACTTTCAGTTAAATCAACTTACAAAGCATATACTAAAGAATTTGATAATTTGATTGAAGATGGATCTTTCGGCGAAAACCATTTCCAGCACCTTGCCGGATTGACGTTTGCTTTTGGTGATGGGGATATTGACAGAGATGGCGTTAAAGATAGTATCGACGAATGTCCAGAAGTCCCAGGGTTAGAAAATTTTAATGGCTGTCCAGACGACGACGGAGATGGTATTAAAAACAGCGATGACGATTGTCCAACCACAGCTGGTTTAGCTGCTTTAAACGGTTGCCCAGATGCAGATGGCGACGGAATCAAAGATTCAGATGATGCATGTCCTAATGTGGCTGGTCTTGCATCCATGAATGGTTGTCCAGATTCTGACGGCGATGGAATTATAGACAAAGATGACAATTGTCCAAACGCAGCCGGAGACAAGGCTATGAATGGTTGTCCAGATTCTGACGGCGATGGCGTTTCAGACAAAGACGACGACTGTCCATTAGTAGCAGGTCCTGCATCCAATAAAGGCTGTCCAGAATATCCACTTTCTATACTATCTGACTTCGATATTAATTTTGACTTAGAAAAGTACAATATTGACTCTGATGATGTTCAACGTCTTTCTACAGTAATTAAAGTTTTATTGGCTAACAGTCAAGCAAAAATTAGTATTGAGGGTCACGCAGACAACTCAGGCGAAGAGTCGTTTAACAATCCACTTTCTAAAAACCGCGCAAGCTCCATTAAAGATTATTTGGTTAATGTTGGAATTGATACGGATCGTTTAAGCATTAAAGCATTTGGGGAATCTATGCCAAAAGCAAGTAACGACAGTAAGCAAGGGCGCGCAATTAACCGCCGTGTTGAGTTCAAAGCAGTGAACTAATAATAACAACACATTAATAGTATAAAAAACGCGGTGATTTCTCCGCGTTTTTTTATTTTAGGGCATGGTGAATTCTTTTTTAGGAAACGTTGTGCAAAAATTAAAAGTACAACAACCCAACTGGGAAAATATATGCTTTGTTTTACCAAACAGGAGGGCTCAAATATTTCTTCAAAAAGAACTTACAGGAGCACTTGAAGGCCCCCTTATTCTACCCCAGTCTTTCAGTATTGATGACTTTGTTGTGGCCATAAGCATGCTAAAACCTGCGACGGATCTAGAGCAGCAACAGGCACTTTATCAGAGTTATTGCAAATTAATCGATAAAAGTGAAAAGCCAAACAGCTTTGAAACCTTTTTAGGATGGTCTACACCCTTGTTAAAAGACCTTAATACCATAGACCAATACTTGGTGGACCGAAAGGATTTTTTTTCATATATGTCTTCTTTAAATGAGATTAGGGCATGGGGACAGTCTCAAGATAAAATGATTCAAGATTATACAGCGTTTTGGAAACGCCTCCCAGCTATTTATAAGCAGTTTTTACAACGACTTGAAGAAAGTGGGCAAACAACGCCAGGGATGTGCTATCGAATGTCAACAGAACTATTAGAAAGTTTTATACAGCACAACTCAAAAACACAATTTGTGTTTTGTGGATTCAACGCTTTAAGCCCAAGCGAAATTTTTATTGTTCGTGAGCTACTCTCCCAAGAGCGAGCACAGGTTTTTTGGGACATTGACAAACAGATGCTAAATGACGAGCTGCACCAGGCAGGCGGTTTCATTCGCAAATATATTTCAAGTTGGCCTGAGTATAAGCAAAAGCCTTTTGATCAAGCTCATAAATTTTTTCACGCACCCAAAGAGATAGAGGTAACAGAAGTACAGCAACAGGTAGGACAGGCCAAAGAAATAGGATCCTTATTGGCTAAGATGGACACTAAGCAGGATTGGTCTAAAACGGCTATAGTACTTGCCGACGAGTCCTTGCTTATGCCGTTGCTATATGCCTTGCCCCCGTCAATTGAAAAGTTAAATATTACCATGGGGCTTCCACTCGACCAGCACCCTATAGCTATCTTTATAAACGCGTTACTAAAAATGGCGCTTCGCCAAACAGCTAAAGGCTTTTACTATTCAGACCTTGAAAGCGTTCTTTCTCTGCCCGAAACAAGGGCCATATTTACATCCTCAGCATCAAGCTTAGATACAGTCTTAGAGCAGGCAAAAAAAGACCATAGGAGCTATGTAGACACTGCATTTATAAAATCCATTGTCCCCAAAGCTGCTTCCGCAATGGCTGATACGATATTTATGATGAATAGAACCCCCGACCAATGGGTAGAAGACACGCTTGAACTATTGCCCTTTTTCTATGATGTCCAACAAAGTCAGCCGATAAAACAAGCATATAGCCTAGCTGTTGAAAAGCTTTTGGTGTTACTGTGCCAAATTAAAGAATTAGTAGCAGTACTAAATCAAGCGTTTTCATTTTCCTTGCTACGCAATCTATACTGTCAATTGAGCTCAGCGCAAAAATTAAATTTTGTAGGCACTCCTCTAGAAGGCCTACAAATACTTGGAGTCTTGGAGACAAGAGCAATTGATTTTGAAACCGTATATATGTCGGGAGTTAATGAAGGAGTTTTACCAGGGCAAAATGAGCAAGGTTCGTGGATTCCATATGAAGTTAAAAAGTCGTTTGGTTTGCCGACACAAGATGAACAAGATGCCATATTTACCTATCATTTTTATCGCCTTATGTACCGCGCCTCAAATGTTAAGTTATTCTACAATGGCACCACAGATGGAATCCAAATAGGCGAGCCCAGTAGATTCATAGCACAATGGTCATTTGATCGTCCTGAAGCGCACAACTGGAAGAATCACACTCAAAATGTACCTTTTGTAGCCCCACCAAACAGTCACAAAAGTATTCCTAAAACAGCCGCTGTGATCGAAAAGCTAATCGAGTTAGCCAAGTCCGGCTTTTCTCCATCGGGATTAAATGTATTTATAAAGGACGGATATGCTTTTTATAAGCGTTACTTGTTAGGGCTTAGAGAAGAAGACGAGCTTGAAACTTTTTTTTCACATAAAACCTATGGGATGCTAGTTCACAAGGCTTTAGAAGCGCTTTATACACCTAAAATAGGAAAAAAACTTACCCAAGCGGACAGTAAAGAAATGATAGACCGAGTGGATGCCGTAGTAGATGAGGTGGTTAAACACGACTACCCTCAAAACATTTCAGGCAAGAATGTACTTGCTCTGGCTGCTATAAAACGAAATATTCAGAACTTGATAGTCCAAGAGCAGGCTGACATTAGCATGGGGAATGAAATTGAAATTATAGCATTGGAGCAAAAATTATCCATAACCCAAGTGGTTCCGGGCATTGATGTCCCCGTTAAATTTAAAGGTACGATTGACCGGGTGGATAAATACAAGGGCGATATACGAGTTTTGGACTATAAAACAGGGAGGACGCAAGATTTAGGTATTATGGAATGGACTGACTTGGTTTATGATCCAGAGCTTAGCCAGGCACGTCAGCTGCTTTTATATACGATTTTGTGGAACAAGCATAACCCAGAACAACCAGCGGCACGGGCGGGCATAATAGGGCTTAAGGATTATAAAAAAGGAGTGCATTATGTAGGAGAAAAGGTATCTCCGCGAGGCAAGGTATCGCAAATATTAGAACTCTCACAAATGGAGAAGTCAGAGACGGTTTTTAATCAATTAGTGCAAGCCCTTTTTGATCCTAATGAACCTTTTTCAGAGCCAGAGGAATAAGGTTTTTTAAGCTTTTGTGTTTACTACATAGGATAAAAAATGTTTTACAACAGAAAATGATCTGATAAATTATTGTGTATTTTTGTCAATCAGGTCCTATAGCTCAGTTGGTTAGAGTAGCTGACTCATAATCAGTTGGTCCCTGGTTCGAGCCCAGGTGGGACCACTAGATAACTCCTTGATTATCAGGGAGTTATCTTTTTTAAATCACCCTTTTTGTTATTTGTGTACCATTCTGTGTACCACGTAATTTTCGATAAAATTAATTTTGAAAGTACTTTGTGTACCATTACAAATGATTTTTTATGTTTAGGAAGTGTAAAAGCAGATACACTTTCTAATTATTAACTATAGGCCAATTGTCAGTCAAAGGAAATTTATTATCCTTGAAAAGGATTTGCTCAGCCTCGTTAAGTAAACACGAATCTAATTGCTCCGTAATTTTTAAAACATCAAGCTGT
>PAAD01000045.1 GCA_002698745.1 Flavobacteriaceae bacterium | reverse complement strand
GTTAATGCTGGTTCGTCTGTTTCTATTTCGCCTGGTAGTTCTATAACTCTTGATGGGCTTGAAATTGCACCTGACGACACTTATGTAATAAATGGGGCTAATGATGTTTCGCGTTCTACTACTGCTGCTACTGCTGGAGACAACAGCTCTGTGTCTCGTGTTTATAGCTCTTCTGTTCTACTTTCTGGTTTTACAGGAACACTTACCTTCTCCTTTCTTGAAGGAGAGCTCAATGGTATTACAGAAGGTGATCTTGTTTTGGAGCTTCAAGCAGATGATGATTCATGGACAACCTATGGGGGAACTGTGGATGAGGTGAACAATACTGTTAGCTATACATTTAATGACCCTGTTTCATTTAAAGCCGTTACTGCTAGTAGTGCAGATGCTACACTTACTGTAGAAGGCATCTATCCTTTAGATTCTAGAATTTCTGTCTATCCAAACCCGACAGCAAACCGAATTTACATACAAGGAGAAAACGTTTTGCGAGCGGAGCTCTTTGACTTAAGAGGCAGAAAAGTAAAAGGCACCAACCAAAAACAAATCGATATGAGTGAAATGGGTATCGGAACATTTATATTAAAAGTTACTACAGAAACAAACAACACAAAATCATTTAAAATCATCAAACAATGAAAAAATTGTTTTTAACTCTAACCCTTATTTTTTTGTCATTCCATCTGGAATGTCACAAGATTTACCTTCTTATGTTCCCGCAGATGGACTAGTTGCCTTTTACCCATTCAATGGAAATGCTAATGATGCCAGCGGCAATGGATACCATGGGACAAGATTCCAAGTTGGTGATGGCTTAGACAGACATGGAAATCAAAATCAATCTTTGTATTTTAATGGTAAAACAGCAGATGGGACAAATAATCAGCAAATAATCAATGACTCGTATGTAAAAGTGGATAATTTTGATTATTCATTTTCTACATCTTCTAGAGAAAATCAAATTTCAATTTCATTTTGGGTAAAAAATGAGTGGAACAATCAAATAAACCCAAATGATGGCTTACCTATCTTATCTAGAAGAACAAATAATAACATTGACTTTGATTTATCGCTCTCTGGAAGTAATTATAATCCGTCTAATGCACCTGCTTTGCATTTAAGGTTTTGGAGTGAATCAAGTGCACAAAGTGTCCCTGATAATTCATGGACACATTGCGTTGTGACTTGTGATAATAGTAATGTCAAGTATTATATGTAAAATCAATTATATGCTGAATTTTCTCACAATAATGGAGTTATATCAAACAACACCTCGAATTTAATGATTGGAAAATTTTCTTATCAAGGAGCGATGTTACATCACTTCTTTTTTAATGGTTGGATTGATGACCTTGGGATTTGGAATAAAGCTTTGACTGTTGAAGAAATATCAAATTTGTACAATGGAAGTACAACTAACGGGGAAATTCTTCTAAATGGAAAGATAAGCGCAGAAAATAACCAAATTAAAAATGTTGCTAACCCAACTGAAAGTCTGAATGCTGTTAATTTAGGTTTTTTAACTGAAAAGTTAAATGAGCTAACACAAAAAATCAATGAGTTAGAAAGTTTAATTGATTCACCCCAAGTGCAACCTCCAAGTGAATATGTTTTGTCCTTTGATGCAAATAACTATGTAAGGTTTCCAAATATTAGTAATTATGACAATTTAGATTCCATGACAATAGAATTTTGGGCTTATTTAGATTCCAGCCCTTGTACTGATGAATCGATAATTGGCACAGAGTACTTTGCCACTGGATGGCATTTTTACCCTGGAATGTGGGCGATGATTGGAGGTACTAATGATGCTGAAACAATGAGTAATGTGGATGCACACGGGTCGTGTGAAAATTATATTGAAAGTTCTAAATGGTTTCACATAGCTTTACAATATGATAGCGAACTAAATGAAAATCAGTGGAAACTCTATATTGATGGTGATCTTCATGAGCAAAAAACAGGCAATATAAGTTCAATAGGAGATGGAGGTGATTTAGTGATAAATAGACATACATGGAGTTCTGGAACTTCAGCCAGCTCTAGATTGTCTGGATATATTGATGAAGTCAGATTTTCTAAAATAGCTAGGTATTCTGGAAACTTCACGCCTGAAACAAAGCAACTTCAAAATGACGAAAATACTTTACTACTCTTAAACTTTGAGAATACAACATCTAATCAAGTTATTGATTCTTCAAGTAATCAAAATCATGGAATAATTAACGGAACAGTTAATTATGTTCTAAGAAATGACATGGAGGATAGTAACGCTACTAATTGAGTTATTTGCGAATCAAATTTTTGGGTTTTTAAAGATTTTTTTAAGTTTTGTGAAGAAACAAATATTCCCAAGGATAAAAAATTATTCTTGGGAATAATCGTACTGAAGGCGGGACTTGAACCCGCACGAACATTACTGTTCATTGGATTTTAAGTCCAACGTGTCTACCAATTCCACCACTTCAGCTTGGACTAAAAAGAGCGAAAGACGGGATTTGAACCCGCGACCCTCACCTTGGCAAGGTGATGCTCTACCCCTGAGCTACTTTCGCAATCGGAACGCAAATGTAAGAAAATCTATGTTTTCTGCGCAATACTATTTGCTTAGTTTTCTTTTAAGATCGTTAAGCAGCATTAAGGCCTCAACGGGTTTCAATTCGTCAATGTTTAAACCCAATATTTGTTTGCGCAAATCTTCTAATAAGGGATCGTCCAACTGGAACATACTTAACTGTAAGCGGTCTTCGCCCGACTCAGCTGCCTGCCTCGAGGCCTCCAACTGCTTTAACATCTCTTTAGCGCGTTCCAAAATCCACCTGGGCATCCCTGCCATCTTGGCGACATGTATGCCAAAACTGTGTGCGCTTCCACCCGGTACTAACTTCCGTAAAAACAAAACATCTTCAGCCGTTTCTTGTACCGAAACATTAAAATTCTTTATCCGACCAAATTGTGACGACATTTCATTTAATTCATGATAGTGGGTGGCAAAAAGTGTTTTGGGATGGGTAGGGTGTTCGTGTACAAACTCGGCCAATGCCCATGCAATCGAAATCCCGTCATAAGTGCTGGTCCCGCGTCCAATTTCATCTAATAATATCAAGCTGCGATCTGATATGTTATTCATAATAGCTGCTGTCTCATGCATTTCCACCATAAAAGTAGACTCCCCCTTGGAAATATTATCACTAGCGCCAACACGCGTAAAGAGCTTGTCTACAATACCCATGCGCACCTCTCCAGCAGGCACATAGCTTCCCATTTGCGCCATTAAAACGATAAGCGCGGTTTGTCGCAAAATAGCAGACTTGCCTGACATATTAGGACCAGTAATCATTATGATTTGCTGGGTATCGTTATCTAGGTATATATCATTTGAAATATAAGGATTCTCGGGTGGTAACTGCTGCTCAATAACAGGGTGTCTACCTTGTATAATCTCAAGCGAAGGGCTAGAAACAAACTTAGGGCGACAATAGTTTTCTTTGGTAGCCAAACTAGTAAATCCGTGTAAAACGTCCAGCTGCGCAATGCCCCGTGCCGTTTTTTGAAACGATTTAATGTGAGGAACCAAANANGCTATCAGCTNATGGAAAAGTTGCTGTTCCAAAANAGCNATACGNTCTTCTGCNCCTAAAATCTTGGTTTCATAGGTTTTTAGTTCGTCTGTAATATAACGCTCCGCGTTGACCAAGGTTTGCTTGCGTATCCATTCTTCGGGAACCTTTTCTTTGTGCAGGTTGCGCACCTCGATATAATAACCAAATACGTTATTGAAGGCTATTTTGAGCGAAGGAATGCCCGTGCGCTCTGTTTCGCGCTCAAGCATGGCATCCAATGTATCGTGACCACCCTTTGCTAATGCACGCAATTCATCTAATTCAGCAGATACACTAGCAGCAATGGTTTGCCCTTTGCCCATTATTGCAGGGGCTTCTTCAGCTAGCCAAATGGCTATATGATCTATAACGGGCTGACTGTCATCAATAGCAGCCAACAGAGGTGCCACAGGACCGGCATCTGCCAATAGCCTTGTGATGGCGGTGGTTTGCAGCAATGCATGACGCAAGGCATTGACTTCTCTTGGGTTAATGCGCCCCGTGGCTACTTTAGCAGCCAGTCTTTCTATATCTGTGACTTGTTTTAGGCAAGACAAAACCTGCTGGTGAAGTCCAGGCTGTTCCTTGAAAAAAGCAACAATATGCAGCCGCTTTTCAATGATGGATATATCTGTGACAGGTGCTGTAATCCAACGTCGCAACAACCGACCACCCATAGCCGTAGCCGTATGATCCACCACTTCCAAAAGTGTTATTGCCTCTGGGGCATTGGGTGATATAAGTTCTAAATTTCTTACCGTGAAACGGTCCATCCAAACCTGCTGTTGTGGATTGTGGTGTTTGAGTTGCACCAAATGACCAAGCTTGGCGTGTTCGGTTTCAGACAAATAATGAAGTACAACTCCTGCGGCAATCATACCGATATCTGCACCGTCAAAACCTAAGCCTTTAAGATTTCTAACACCAAAGTGTTGCTTGAGCTTATCTGCGGTGTATTCGATTTGAAAAATCCAATCTTCCAACACAAAAAAAGGAAGACTATCGCCCAGCAATGCTGTAATGGATTTGCGCTGTGGTTTTGAAACCAACAATTCCTTTACTTCAAGCTGTTGCAACAAGGCACTGATTTCAGACAGAGCACCTTGCGCCCACTGAAACTCTCCCGTAGAAATATCCAAATAAGCAAACCCTAAGACATTATTTTGCAAATAGAGTGCCCCTAAAAAGTTGTTGCTTTTCGCTTCCAATACCCCGTCAGTCAAGGTTACNCCAGGNGTTACCAGTTCGGTAACGCCGCGTTTTACAATTTTTTTGGTGAGTTTGGGATCTTCAAGCTGATCGCAAATGGCAACACGCTGTCCGGCACGCACNAGCTTAGGCAAATAAGTGTGTANAGAATGATGAGGNAANCCTGCCAATTCAGTTTCAGAAGTACTNCCNGCACCACGCTTGGTCAATAAAATGCCCAAAATGTGGGCGGCCTTTACTGCATCTTGTCCNAAAGTCTCATAAAAATCGCCCACGCGAAAAAGAAGCAGTGCGTCAGGATACTTCGCCTTGATTTGATTGTACTGCTTCATCAAGGGCGTTTCTTTTGTTTTTTTCTTGGCAGACAAAGCGAGATATTAGTTCTGGCTAATTTACATTTTTTAGCCAAACACAATCCTTACCTTTGACATATGNGAAAATGGACTATGGAAGAGCTCAACAGGTTGAGCCCAACAGCTTTTAAAGCAGCNCCCAAAACAAATATTGTATTGGTGCTNGANAACATTCGAAGCCGTAATAATGTTGGGGCTATTTTCCGCACTGCTGACGCGTTTCGNATNGCTGAAATNGTNCTNTGTGGTATTACGCCAANTCCTCCNCACAAAGACATTCACAAAACCGCCTTAGGCGCTACTGAAAGTNTTGCCTGGCGACAGGAAAATTCTGCTGCTGAAGTGGTGGCTAAACTACGTGTGTCTGGTGCCAACTGCTACGCCGTAGAACAAGTTAAGGGCGCAGTGTTTTTAGACCAAGTGACTGTTGACTCCTATCAAACATTGGTGTTGGTTATTGGAAACGAAGTGGAGGGCGTTTCTCAAGAAGTTATTGATGCCTGCGGCTCGGCAATTGAGATTCCACAATTGGGGACAAAACACTCTCTGAATGTAGCTATCTCGGCTGGNNTNGTATTNTGGCATTTTTTNACNNANCTTCGTCCAACTGCACATTGATTTTCTTCAACAATTGAATTAAATCTTCGGGNTTTAGCACAAAATCCAAAGNTGAAATGTCAACNGATACCACTTGCATACGCTTTTGCAAAAATGGTAGGTGNTGATCGTATCCCTTTGCTAATTTTNCTAAATAATCAGTTCCNATATTTTGCTCATAACTCCTTCCGCGTTTTNTAATATTGGTTTTNGAANGTTNAGGGGTTTGACGAAGGAATATGCAAAGGNTNGGNTGATTGGCACTCTTNGACATCAANCTATACAATTGTTGAAAAAGAGGATATTCATCNTCATTTAANGTNTTTTGTGCAAATACCAGCGACTTACTCATATGGTAGTCTGCCACAGTCCCAGACTGNAATAAATCCAACTGTTCAGAATTCTNATTTATTTGATTAAAACGATCAGCCAAGAAAGACAACTCTAGTGGAAAAGCATAGCGTTTTGGATTCCTGTAGAACTTGGGTAAAAAGGGATTTTCTTCAAACCGCTCTTCAATGGTTTTATAACCTAGGTTTTGCGCTAATATTTTTGTTAGCGTTGTTTTTCCACAGCCAATAATCCCTTCTACACAAATAAATGTATGCGCACTTAGCTTGGCATAAATAGGATGACGTAGTTGCTCTTCAAGAGTGCTAAGCGGAGTGTTGTCTGCACATTCATCAAGAAAAGCTTTTACTGATTTTTGATGAACGGGATGCTGTTTATTGGGTGCTATTTCACAAAGTGGTTGCAAAACAAATCGTCTTTGTGTCATAGATGGATGCGGAATCATCAGGTTTGGAATGTCCAAAACAAAATCTTCATAAAAAATAATATCCAAATCCAAGGTTCTATTTTGATACCCTTCCCCTTGCGTACGAGACCTTCCCTCTGACTGCTCTATATCAAGTAACTTTTGCATAATCAAGGCAGGCGCAAGTTGTGTGTCGATTGTGAAGCAAGCATTTAAAAAAGGATTGCCCTCAAAACCTACTGCAGGGGTTTCTACTACTGAGGAAATGGCAAGGACATGGCCGATGGCAGCAGTTGCATCTAGTCCGTGTTGCAAATGTGCAATGCGGTCACCCAAATTACTGCCTATAGATATGTAAACAATTGACATACTACAAAAATGATGAAAAGAATTGTGAAACATGTATCTTTGAGAAAATACCATTTAAATTATGAGTTTCTTTAAAAATCTTATCAGTTCAGCTATTGGGACCTTTATCGCGCTTGGTCTGCTTTTTGTTTTTATGCTCGTCTTTTTGGCAGGATCCGTTGCCCTTATGGACGAAGAGGGAGATGCCGTCGAATTAGAAAAAAATACGGTTTTGGAGTTTGATATGGGGTTACCGATTCAAGACCGAGAGCCACAAAGCTTTTCTTTTGCAAGCGCTTTGGAAATAGATCCTGAAGCCTATGGATTAAATACCATAATTCCTGCAATTGAAAACGCAGCAAAAGACGATCTTGTTTCTGGAATTAGCATTCAAAACATCTCGGCAATGGGTGGGATTTCAAACATGCACACGCTCAGAAAAGCCTTAGTGGAATTTAAAGAAAGTGGTAAATTTATTTATGCCTACGGAGATTACTACAGCCAATTAGATTATTACCTCGCATCTGTTGCAGACTCTATTTTTCTGCACCCAGAAGGCAGTGTTGACTTTCGTGGGTTAAGTGCTGAAATTCTATACTACAAATCTGCCCAAGAAAAGTCCGGAGTGAGTATGGAGGTCATTCGAAGTGGCAAATACAAAAGTGCTGTTGAACCTTTTCTCAATGACTATATGAGTAAGGAAAACCGCACCCAAATTCAGTCTTATATGGATGATATATGGGATACATTATTGGGAGATATTGCCACAAGTAGAGGTTTGTCTGAAAAAGTTCTCGATACACATGCCGACAACCTTGCAGGTGCAAATGCACAAAAAGCCATTTCCTCATCACTTATAGACGGAATTACCACAAGACGAAGTTATAAAGAAAAACTAGCATCACGTTTTGATGATGATGAACTGGAAACGACCAATTTCGTTGATTACATGAGCATTGCCGGTCGCAAAGAAGGAAAAGGTAGCAACCGCATTGCTGTGTTATACGCTCAAGGTGAGATTATTTACGGAGAGGGTGGAGCAGAAATGATTGGGCAAGAAAAAATGATTAAAGCCCTTAAGAAGATTGGTAAAAAGAAAAATATTAAAGCGGTTGTGCTGCGTATAAACTCACCTGGTGGAAGCGCTTTGGCTTCTGAGCTTATTTGGGAGGAAATAGAACACCTAAAAAAAACAAAGAAAGTGGTGGTTTCCATGGGTAATGTGGCCGCCTCAGGTGGTTATTATATCGCTGCAAATGCCCACGAAATTGTCGCAGAACCCACAACTATTACGGGATCTATTGGGGTTTTGGGGGTCTTGCCCAATATCAATCGTTTGTCAAAACGTTGGGGGATTAATGCGGAACAAGTAACAACCAACAAACAAGCACTGCAGTATTCGCCTTTTGAACCCTTGAACAACAGCACGAGAAACGAAATCAAAGCAGGTATCAACCAAGTTTACCAAACTTTTTTAAATCGTGTTGCTGACGGTCGAGGCATGACCAAAGAAGAGGTACATAAAATTGCACAAGGTCGCGTGTGGTCTGGAGTAGAAGCCAATGCAATTGGGCTGGTAGATCATCTTGGTGGTCTTGACATTGCCTTAGAGCGTGCTGCTGCACTAGCCGAAATTGAAGATTATCGTTTAACCACCTATCCTAAATTTGACGACGATTTAGAAAGTATATTAGAAGGACTTGTTGGCGGGCCTTTTGGGAAATTAAGAACCCAATTGCCTCCTGAAATTTCACTGTGGATCAAGGGGATTGAAGCCTTAGAAAACCCTGCAAATCAATTACAAACACGCCTACCCTACACACTAAATGTGAACTAGATGCATAGGCCAGCTGCACGAAAGCTTTATTTATATTTGGCCGCCTTATTCATCACCTCATTGGTAGTCTCTAATCTGATTTTTCAGAAGTTTTTTTATTGGCGTCCATTTGACTGGGAAGTCTTTGGGATGCCCATTTTTGAATTATCTGTAGGCATACTGCCCTATCCCATCACCTTTTTAATTACGGACATTATTTCCGAAATTTTTGGCAAGAAAAGTGCCAATCAAGTAGTAGTGGCTGGCATATTTGCGTCCTTTTTTTCGATTGGGATTCTATTGTTGGCTGGGGTTGTACCCGCCATTGATAGTTCTCCTATTGATAATGCTACGTTCCATAGGGTATTTGCCTTATCGCCATTGGCCGTATTGGCTTCCATGATAGCTTACCTATCGGCGCAGTTTGTAGACATTCGCATCTATCACTATTGGAAGAACCTTACCCAAGGTAACCATTTATGGCTGCGCAATAACTTCTCCACCTTTAGTTCACAAATTATCGATTCCACCACAGTTATTTTACTTTTATGTTCGTTTCAAGTATTGCCCTGGGAACTGTTTTGGGGATTGGTGGTGTCTAGTATAATTTTTAAAATTTTAGTAGCAGCCATAGATACCCCTTTCTTGTATTTTTTCGTTTGGCTGATTCGTCGCCGTTTTGACCTTAAAGTAGGGGAAGAAATTCATCTGGACTGATATGGAAGCTGTTCGCATTAATAAATACCTAAGTGAGACTGGTTTTTGTTCCCGTCGAGCTGCTGATAAACTAATCGAGCAAGGGCGCATTACCGTAAATGGAAAGCCCGTAGAAATGGGCATGAAAGTAAGACCCCAAGACCAAGTAGCCGTTGACGGAGAAAACGTGGGTAAAAAGACTGAAAAGCCAGTCTATATTGCTTTTAATAAGCCAGTGGGCATTGTTTGTACCACAGATACCAAAGTGGAAAAAGACAACATTATTGACTATATAAATTACCCAAGCCGTATATTCCCTATAGGACGTTTGGACAAACCCTCGGAAGGACTTATTTTTTTAACCAATGACGGAGATATCGTCAATAAAATCTTACGTGCCCGCAACAACCACGAAAAGGAATATGTGGTGACAGTTGATAAACACATCACAAAAAGCTTTGTAGACAAAATGAGTAAAGGCATTCCAATACTTGATACTATCACAAGGCCTTGCGTGGTTAAGCAAACTCATGAGTGTAAATTTCGCATCATCCTCACACAAGGACTTAATAGACAAATTAGACGTATGTGTGAGTATTTGGGCTACCGTGTGGTACGCCTAAAAAGAGTACGTATCATGAACGTAACCCTTGACATTGGGAAGGGAAAGTGGCGCGACCTGACCAACAAAGAGTTGGCGGAAATAAACCGGCTGGTTGCAGCATCAAAAAAAACCTATGATGGTTAGTGCAATGAAAGGTCTACTACGTGCCCTTCATGCCCCCGTACATTCCAAACTGTATCATCTTCAAAAATCCAATACTGGCCTTTAATTCCCTTAAGTACGCCCGAGTATTCAGGAGTTTTTGTAAGATTTAAGCTTTTAACTTTTTCAGGAAAACGAGCTACGGGAAAGTCAATAAATATGGGCGAATCCAGCACCACATAAGGCTGTACTTCAGATGGTAATTTGGCAATACAGGCGGCTCGCTCGGCTACCAAATCCAAAGCCTCTCCTTTATTTTGTAGCATGATACGCCAGTTTGTTTTATCATTGAAATAGGCTTTTAATGCCACCTCTGTTATGCCTGCCAAATAGCGGTTAGGGACCTCCACAATGGGAAGGGCTTGGTGTGCCCCTTGGTCAATCCAACGCGTAGGCACTTGGGTGTCGCGTGTTACACCCACTTTAAGTCCACTCGAAACAGCAAAATAAACAATATGAGGTTGCAATTGTACCTTTTGCTCGTATGCCAAATCCCGATCCTCAATGCCCAAGTGGGCTTTGCTGAGCTCAGGTTTCATGATCCATTCTCCAGCACTTGGTGTTTCAAAAAAACAAGACTTGCAAAACCCCTGACGGAAAATTTCTTTAGGCTGTGAGCAGTTAAGGCACTGGGTGCCTGTGTGAATAATATGTACTTTTTTTTCAAGGAACCGGTTGACATGAACAAAGGAATCTTTAAAGACCAAGTAGTAGTCTACGGGGCTTTTAAATTCCGTTTGCATTTTGGTCAGTACCCCTTGAAACATAATTTGTATTTTGGTCCAG
>PAAD01000044.1 GCA_002698745.1 Flavobacteriaceae bacterium | reverse complement strand
TTCTCATGGAGCTTTTCCTTATAAAGGGTGGTCAGCTGATTTTAAGCTTATCCCTACTTATCGTTCTACACGAATTAGGTCATTTTATCCCAGCAAAACTTTTTAAAACACGTGTAGAAAAATTCTATCTGTTTTTTGACATCAAATTTTCGCTTTTTAAAAAGAAGATAGGCGAAACTGTTTACGGAATAGGGTGGCTTCCGCTTGGTGGTTATGTGAAAATATCAGGAATGATAGACGAAAGTATGGACACCGAACAAATGTCCCAACCTGCTCAGCCTTGGGAGTTTCGCGCAAAGCCTACATGGCAAAGATTGATTATTATGTTGGGAGGAGTTACGGTTAATTTAGCTCTTGGATTTTTGATTTATATGATGGTAATGTTCGTGTGGGGTAAGACTGTAATCACCAACGATAATTTAGAATACGGACTGGCTCCTACACCTACTACAGCCTCTTTGGGCTTTAATGTTGGTGATAAAGTATTATTAGTTGACGGTTTAGTATTAGATGATGCCATGGACATCAATAAATGGTTGTTTTTACGGGATGTGTCTAAAGTAGATGTGGTACGAGCAGACGGTTCAAATGCCTCAATATCCATCCCTGAAGATTTCGGCAAACAACTTTTTGCAGCAGGTGAAATGTTTCCTTTTGTGCCATATATTCCTGCTATAATAGACAGTGTAGTGGCTGGTTCTTCTGCTGAACAAGCAGGTCTTTTGGTCAATGATCAAATCTTAGGTATTGATGGCACTGAAATTAATCCTTGGCATCCAACAACCCCACCTCCTGTTCAAGTAAGTAATGCTTTTAAGCAACGCCAAACAGATATGATAGTTGTTCAAATTTCAAGAGATAATGTAATCAGTGAAATTGAAATTCCTGTGGCCATGGGAGATTCTTTGGGAATCTATTACAAAGGAATGTTCCCGAAAGCTACTACTCATACTTATGGCGCTGGGCAGAGTATCAAAGAAGGATTTAATTATGGTTACTGGACATTATTTGACTACATTGCTCAGTTCAAATTTGTGTTTAACAAAAAAGGGGCAAGTCAATTGGGTGGTTTTGGAACCATTGGAAATTTGTTTCCCTCCCAGTGGAACTGGCGTTTATTTTGGGAGCGCACTGCTTTACTATCCATTATTTTAGCCTTTATGAACGTATTGCCTATCCCTGCATTGGATGGAGGACATGTGGTATTTTTGAGTTATGAAATGTTGACGGGCCGCAAGCCACACCAAAAGGTTTTAGAATATGCACAAATGGCAGGGATAATTTTATTGTTGGGATTGTTTGTTTTTGCCAATGGCAATGACATTTATCGTTTTATATCGTCTTAGGCCTGGGTATATTATTTTCTTTATAAGCGTTTGATAGGAGTAAAATAAAAATTATATTTGGCCACATTTTCCTCCTTAGCTCAGTTGGTTAGAGCATCTGACTGTTAATCAGAGGGTCCAAGGTTCGAGTCCTTGAGGGGGAGCAGGTAGAGACCGCTACATCACACATTCTTAAAGCCCTGCATTTAGCAGGGTTTTTTCTTTAGACGACTTAGCAAAGAACTTGATGTAAAGCTACTAATTCTTGGCAACTATTTGGCAACTGCTAGTTCTAATCCTCTTAAGTAGGTTTAACTATATTAGTACCACTAAAAACAATAAAATGAAAAAAATAATACTCTTGTTATTGATTGTACCTGTTTTGGGGTTTGGGCAAGATTATATGGACGAAATAGCTCTTGATACTTGTTTGTGTATTGAAGAAGACATAATTGAACGAAAGAAGCCTGTAAAAGAAAATAAAATACCATATAAGTTTGCTTTGTGTGTTATTCAATCTGCAGAGCCTTACGTTGATGATATTAATAAAGATTTTAATCTAGACATTGATAGTGAAAATGGCGCTCAAAAATTAATTGGGATGTTAATTATAAATTTAGCCTTAAAATGCCCCGATAATTTTAAAGAATTAAGCAAAAATTTAAAATAGTTCCCAAGCGATATTTTGAATCAACGAACCATTAACCTACAAGGTTGTAAAGAACTAAACCATAGGCATATCCTCTTCTTTTAGTTCTGCTACTTCAAGTACTCTTAAGTAGGTTAGGTGTACGTTTTTTGTTTAAAATCAATAATGGTCGATACTAATCCAATTATTGAAACTAAAAGTGCTAAAACAAATAACGGCAACTTGCCTTCAATATCCTCTGAATTTAATCCATTGGGGTCCAAACTTATAAAAAGAGCCATATAGGTTACTCCTACTGAGAAAGACCAACCTAATAATAGTATTAAATTTTGTAGCTGTTGTTTAAACACAAACACAGCAGATAATAAAATTAGGGCAATCAAGTAATCAACAATCCACAACGGAACATATTGCCAATCATTCCAATAGGTGTTTAATATTGTTTCTACTAAAACTAGAATGATTGAGTATAATGTTGCAAGCACTAAATTTATATTTTTGACCACATCTAATAATTTAAATGTCAATATAATGTATTTAGGAAAACCCTAAATCATAGGCATATCCTCTTCTTTAAGTTCTGCTACTTCTAAACCTCTTGAGTAGGTAAGAGATAAGTTTAAACTTGAATACCCGATAGCGGTTTGCAACTTAGATAAAGATCCATCCAATGGACTTACTGTTTGTAATTTACATCATGATTATCTATTATCTTTCTAGCAATTTTGTGAAGGTCCGTAATAAAACCAGTATCATAATTTAATTTAGTTAAATCCGTGTTGTAAATACTATTTAACCAAATTAACGCCCCAGTTTCTATAACAATTTGTCCTTGGTGGCCCTTATTATCTGTAAATATCGATTTTGATTTAGGCCCAAACATGTCAATATCATCTAACAGTTCATTTTCAAGGGTCATTTGAGCTAAATTTTTTGTAGCCCACCCGGTTGGTATCGTAAAGATTTTTGTTAATGGAAATTCCTCCCGCAATTTATCCACGATTTCTTTGTGTATAATCTCGGTTACATAATAATCATATAATTCTTGAATAGAACTGAATCCATAGTTTAATGCTAATTTATTCCAGTCTGGCCGACTTCCATTTGAATTTCCATTTGGATAATCAAAAGGAGATATAGATATAAAAATCGTGATATTTGGATTTTTTTGTAAAGCATATTCAATCCACTCTAGATAACCCTCGGTTGGATTTTCTTGAACATGACCAGTTGTCATTCCAAAAAAATCAATATTACCTTGATCCAATGCAAATTTAATGAGTTGATGTTCCTCACTTGCTGAGTCGTTCCAAAAATTAATAGGGATTCCATTTTTACCACCACGAAATACTATGTTAGCACTGTGATTTTCAAGACCAGCCTTTATGGCCAAGAGTTCCAGATGATTTGCGTAAGGTTTGAAGAAACTATGCCCAATCAATAACATATTATAGCCTGTTGATTCATTTTCAGATGAAAACTGACCATTTTTAAAAGACAATATTAATACTAGTAAGAATAATTTAAGAACACTTTTCATGGAGTTGTTTAACTATTTGTAACTTAATTTAGTTTAAATTTTGTAACAATTATGAAAAATAAAGAGACCAAAAGCTTTAAAAAGGCGGAAGGCTTTTTTTGTGCACTAAATATCCATAATTATTACCAATTATATAATTGTAAAATTACTAATTTTTGGCACTCTAATTGAAGCTTAGCCTAACCCCAAGATAAGTAGTTTTGGGCTGTGCAGGCCCGTAAATGTAATTGCTGTCTCTATTTTTACCAATGTCAAAATCTCTTTGATAATCATTAAAAATATTTTTAATCCCAGTATATAAGTCTAGAGAAACTGAGTCAGCGGAGATTGTGTAATTAAATTTTAGGCTGAGCTCGGAAAATGAATCTGTAGTGACAATTTCGTCAATGAGTTGATTGGGTGCACCAGCGAAGTGAGGCACTTTCATAGATCCTGTATAAACATAGTTTACTGTACTTGAAATGTTCTTATTGGTGTAAGTCAGAACTGCATAACCATAAGTGTCAGGTGTCCTTATAAATTCTTTTATGGCAGGAATTCCTTTAATATATTCAACCGAATTGTCAAAGTTACTAGACTGAACCGTGTAGCCCCCTTCCAGCTGAACAACACTATTAAAATTCGCTCTAGCTTCGAAATTTATTCCCTTTATTAAGGCACCCTGACCATTTCGTTTTTCAAAAACCTCACCAAACGCGTCTTGCCCAATGGGTTTAAGTATGAACGCGTTTATTAGTCGGGTATGAAACAAGTCCAACGTGAAGCCAGCGATCCAATTTTCTTTAGCCTTGTCATAATTCATAGAAAGATTAAAACTCTCAGATTTTTCTTCTTTCAGTTTAGGAGATAGGGTTACTCTTGAAATTCCTCCTCCAGCAAAAGCAATATGAAGATCAGTGTCTAATGCCTGCGGAGCTCTAAAACCTGTTCCATACCCAAACCTAAACTGTAAATCATCATTTGCTTTATAAAGCATGGATGCCCTTAAGCTAAAGATTGTTTTGTCAACAAAATTGTGAAAATCGGCTCTCAAACCATTTAGAAAACTTAACCTTTGATTAATTTCCCAATCGCTTTGAAGAAAAATTCCTAAATCTTTTGAAACTTGATCCACACGATAGTTGTATGCATTAATCTCATCAAACACGCTGTCATGCAAATAATCAACCCCTAATGTCAACAAATTATCACCAGAAAAGAATGGGCTTACCATGTGGTTTAACTGTAAGCCTGTATTAAGGGTTTTGACGTAGGAATCCCCATATGGAGGCTTCTTTAGGAAGATATCTAATTTAATATCATCATCAGGTTTAATCCCTGTATAATGTTCGCGATTTGTATTTTGATAAGCTAAATAGGTAATTAATGAGGAATTATAATTATTGAAATTGATTTGATAGTCTATATTACCCATAAAAATACGGTGCGTTCTTTCTTCTGACTGATTTGCAAAGTGAGAAGGATTTTGAACTGGCATTTCACCTCCATAACGATATTCATAGATTGAGTTAAAGCTGATATCTAGTTTCTGATTTTCCATTGGTAAAAAATACATGTTAGCACCAAAGGACAAATTGTTTAATTGTGGAAGCTCAGAGAAACGATCGTTGTTGCTATCGTAAGCTTCACGATCCCTTTTGTTTACAAACAGTGATAGCCCTGCTTTTTTAGACTCTGAAACAATACTCGCATTTCCTAGTACTGAATAGTCATTTGATTGTTGATCAATTAAATGCGTGGCAAACTCTATTTGTGAATTATTTTCCTTCGGAATTTTGGTAATGATGTTCACTGTCCCTCCAATTGCACTCGATCCGTAGAGCGTAGAACCGCCCCCTTTCATAACTTCAATTTTTTCAATCATATTTGAGGGTAATTGTTCCAAGGCGTACAGACCCATAAGCGGACTGAGAGTAGGTCTTCCATTAATCAGTATTTGAGTAAAGCCACCACTCATACCATTAATTCTCAACTGTGTGTAATTGCAAGTTTGACAGTCTGTTTCAACGCGAAGACCTGTTTGAAAAGAAAGGCTTTCGGAAAGATTACACGCTTGAACATTACGAATGACATCGCTATTAATAATGTTAATGAGAATCGGGGAATTGGTCTTTCTTTTGGGTGTTTTAGTTGCTGTGACAACGATATCCTCAAGATTTACAACTGAATCTTTTTGTGGATAGGACACTTTAGCGTCACTTTGAGAAAAAGTATTGGTGACTATAAAACAAAATAAAATAACAAACCGCATTTATATATATCATTTGCAAAAATCATCATTTTTTCTAATTTTTCTCATGTAATTAACCAATTTAATTTTAACGTAAACTCACAATCATCCATAATGTATTAAAAGTAAAATAGTTTTTTGATTTTTAGTAACCCCTTTAACATGTGAGTTTCAAAGCTTGGGTTTACTTTGATTGTAGGCTTGGAAAAAATCCTTTTAATTAGAAAGGCTTTTAATTTCGCACCCTTGCGACTTCTTCTAGCAGCATTTTTTTGATGTTTTCCAAAGCTTGCGAAGGATTATTTAATAAGTTGATATTTTCATAAGCATCGTTATTTAAGTTATATAGCAGTTCTGTTCCGTCGGGTTCTACAATGAGCTTATATTGGTCATTTCTAATGGCATAACTTACAGCACCATTTTGTGATTTTTCCGCAAATGCATATGTCCTTTGAAGGGCATTTGCATCGCTAAGCAATGAATAGAAACTCTTACTATTGTGCTTTTCTATTATTTCGCTGCCAGCCATTTGGGCAATGGTTGTAAAAAGGTCGGTAGACTGTATTAGAGCTGTTTCACGTATTCCTTTCCTGCTTACTCCAGCTCCAGCTATTACCATAGGAACATTAATTCCACCCTGATGGATGCTGCCTTTTGCCCGTCGGAAGCGATAAGGAGATTGAATAACTTGACTAGGCGTCCCATTGTCGCCTAAAAAAATGACGATGGTATTTTCTAGCCCATCTGGGATGGCTGAAATCACTCGTCCAAGCTCTTGATCCAAAGCTTCAATGGCAGAAAAATAATAAGGCAACGGGTTTGCTGCTATACTGGTATCATCTGAAGGTAAGCTTCCTTGATTATGTAAGTTGGCAGGAGCAAGGTGAAAGGGGGTGTGGGGAGCGTTATAAGCCAACCACAAAAACCAAGGTTTTTCACGGCTGCTGATCCAATCAATTGCTGTATTGGAAAACGATGTTGTGGTATAGGTAGTGCTATTTGTTCTTACACCATTGTTAACTTCCTTCCAATTAGTGTAAGAACTTACCCCACCTCCTAAAATACCGGAGAAGTAGTCTATGCCCATGCTATTGGGGTCAGAAATGTTTTTAGACAAATGCCATTTTCCAATCAATGCAGTATCATAAGCACCTTTTGATTGGTTTTTGACAAAATCATGTAAGCTCTCTTCGCTTAACGAAATATCTTGCCCTACTTCCAAGACTTCAGTATAGTAACCAAGTTTTCCTGTTAGTACAGATGCTCTTGTGGGTGAACATACAGGATAAGTCCACACATTGTCAAAGGTCATACCGTTACTGGCCAATTTTTCAAGTGTTGGCATTTGAGGCTTTTGCTGTCCCTCCGAATAATTTGGGGTAGCATCTTTACCCATGTCGTCTGCAATTACAAAGAGGATATTTGGCTGAGTCGGGTCGTTAATAATTTCTATATCAGGCCTTTTTTCTTTGTCACATGACAAAACAATAATAGATATCAGTAGAAGAATGCTGGAATATTTTACCATAGCTTATCNAGGACACTTAGTATGCCGTAAAGTTTGTTTTAAAATAAAAATTCGTCCACCTGCTTTTNTTCATAATCTCGGCATTCTTATGGGTTTATAGTTTTGAATCGTAAANATAGTCTGACAAAGGAATTTCAGCTTCTTTAATTGCCTTAAAGCCTCCAGCAACATCTATAATGTTGTGAATACCCCGATTTTTAAGAATAGAAGCAGCAATCACAGAGCGATAACCACCAGCACAATGAAGATAAAAGTTTTCTTTTTCGGGGAAAGCTGCAAGATGTTGATTTAAAAAGCTAAGCGGAGTATTATCTGCAGAAGGAATATGCCCGGAATTATATTCAGATTCTTTACGGACATCAAAAACAGGTATTTTATTAGCTAATGCAGTTTTAAGTTCAGTTGCAGGTATCGATGTTAGCGTATCAATTTCTTTGCCTGCAGCACGCCAAGAATCAAGCCCACCTTTTAAGTAACCTATTGTGTTGTCAAACCCTACTCTTGACAATCGTGTAATGGCTTCTTCTACTCTATTAGAGTTTGCAATCAACAATATAGGTTGTTTTACGTCCGCAATTAAGGTGCCTACCCATGGCGCAAATCCTCCGTCTAGTCCAATAAAAATGGCACGCGGCACATGCCCCGCTATAAATTCACTTTGGTGTCTAACGTCCAATACTACCGCATTAGTTTCGTTTGCTGCCAGTTCAAAAGAGTCTGCAGATAACGCGTTTATACCTTGATTCAAAACGTCTTCTAAGTCAGCGTAGCCTTCTTTATTCATTTTAACATTTAAAGGGAAGTATTCCGGAGGGGGTAAAAGGCCATCTGTTACTTCTTTTATAAACGTTTCCTTTGTCATGTCAGCACGCAATGCGTAATTAATTTTTTTCTGGTTGCCAAGAGTGTCAACCGTTTCTTTCATCATATTTTTTCCGCAAGAAGATCCAGCTCCATGCGCAGGATATACGGTGACATCGTCAGCAAGGGGCATGATTTTTTCGCGGAGGCTATCAAATAAAATCCCTGCTAAATCTTCTTGTGTAATATTCTTTCCTTTTTGTGCCAAATCGGGTCGTCCGACATCTCCCAAAAAGAGTGTGTCACCTGTAAAAATGGCATGGTCTTTTCCATTTTCATCTTTAAGTAGATAAGTTGTGCTTTCCATGGTATGACCCGGTGTATGCAATACCACAATAAGAGAATTTCCGAGTGGAAAAATTTGTCCATCTGTAGCTATAATAGCATCAAAGGATGGATTGGCATTTGGACCAAAGATGATTGGAGCACCTGTTTTTTTACACAGTGTAACGTGCCCGCTTACAAAATCGGCATGAAAGTGTGTTTCAAAAACGTATTTGATTGTCGCATTATCTCGATTAGCTCGCTCGATATAAGGAGCAGTTTCACGAAGTGGATCAATAATCGCCACCTCACCATTGCACTCAATGTAATAAGCACCTTGAGATAAACATCCGGTATATAGCTGCTCTACTTTCATAAATGAACAATTTATTTTAAAATTACAAATTTATAATCTTTACGTTTATTGTTTAAGACTTGTCTTAAGTTTTAGGAATATTTTTTATTGTAAAGCATTTCTTTTTTTGTTGTGTTGCAAATGCAAATGTATCAGCCATTTCCACAAAAAAATGTCCTTTCCCAATAAGTTTAAAAATATTGGATTTCATGACGGACATCCGCCAGCGTTAACCTAGCTTCATGGGGTTATCTACGCTTATAAACTTCTTCAAAAGGTACTCGACAGCGGTCACCCCAAATCCCTTTATTTCCATCTCGAATGCCACATGATATAATCATATTGATCCCTGTTCCTCTTGGTAAATGGAGTAATTTTTTCACCATTTTACTATCAAAGCCTTCCATGGGGCAAGTGTCGTATCCTTTCTCGGCCATGGCAAGCATAAAGGTTTGTGCCGCAAGGGCACAGGATTTGTGGACAACAGTTCTGATTTCGGTTTCAGATACTTCACGAACCACCGGCCGAAAAATACCCATTATTAACACAATTAGCTTTCGCATTATTCCCAATAATCGAAAAAACCGTGCATACAACAAGGGCATTAATTTTCCGTAATATACTTTTCTATGGGCAATGCGTTTTGTTTGCTTATCTTTAAGGTTGTTTCTTTTAATGTTTAATATTTCAAAGTTCAGTAGGAACTTGGCTCTAGATTGAAAAAAATCTTGGCGTGTGACAAATACAACCCACTGTGTTGCGGTCGAAGCCGCTTTTTGGCCTAAACACGCCTTGGTTAGCCCATCTCTCCAACTAGAGTCAACCAGATGGATGAATTGCCAAAGTTGCATGTTTGAACTTGTAGGCGCCAGCGTTGCCTGCCTAAGACAGTCTTCAATGTCATCTGGCGGAATTGATTTTTTATCACTGAAAAGCCGCACGGACCGCCTGTGCTCCAATAGGTTTTGTAACTTCATAATTTAAAGATACACTATTAAGTTCTTTTTCATCATCTTTAAATTTTTCTTGCAATGACGATTCACTTTTCTAATTTTTTAAATATATTCAACCAATTGATAAATGGTTAATTTACATTAATGATGCTCGAAAATAGAATACCAGATATAAACGAAGGGATGTATAGGCATTGTAAAGATTTTTTTTAAAAAAAACAGCATGGAAAATTTTAAGTTTATAACTTAATTTTTTTTGTATACAATAAATCGCTTTTATAATGCGAATTTTACAACCATTTATTTGTGAGCAAAAACTTTATGCCAAAATTACTTACAATCCAATCTATTTCTATCTTCTTTTATTTCCTTTTTGGAACATATGTGATGGCCCAAACAGCAATAGGATCTGGGAGTTATACCACCACTTACCCTGGGGCTGACTCCGCTGGTCGGAACGGTTTTCCCTCAGGCAGCCCACAACTTTCCAAAAACGCAATAGGCAAGCCAGTACCCACAAATGACTGGTGGTCTAAATTGGTTAAGGAAAACCATGCAGATAATTTATTCAATTATCCGTTGACTATGAAGACTACTAACAACGGACTCATTGTTACATATGTACCGTCAGGAGTAATTGGGGACAATAGTGCTATTGAGGTAGGACTTGTGGGATTAAACGTTTCTAATGCGACAGCCTCAGATTACTCAGACTGGACCATTAGCATGAATTGGAATGATGGCGTTCACGAATTCGATGCAACATCAGGAATTGGGATGCCCTTTCTATACTTTGAAAAAAATTCCGGATCAGAAGCTAAAGTAAAAGTTAATAGTGGTACAGTCTCCATTTCGAATGAACTTTTAATTATTGATAACGCTAGCAGTGGAGCTGATTTTGTTGTCTATGCACCTGCAGGGAGTACATGGTCCGTTTCTGGGAATAACTATACTTCTACGCTTAATGGAAAAAATTACTGGTCAATGGCAATGCTTCCTCAAAGTACTAGTAATGTCGCTAACACAGCTCAAGAATTTAAAAAATACGCTTACGTTTTTCCATCAAATACCACGACTTCATGGAACTATAATCCAACAACATCTATGATGACAACAGACTTTAGCGTAACGCCCGACGTTAAAGAAGGAGCAAACACCAATGTGCTTATGGGATTATTGCCACATCAATGGAGCAATCTTGCCAGTAGCTCGCCAACCCCGTCTGAAAAAAGTTACCAATCGATACGAGGAGAGTTAAAAATGCTTGATGGGAATAGCTTTTCTGTAGAGCGCCTTTTTAGAGGCGTCTTGCCTACGCTTCCTTATTTGGCAAACTATAGTAAAGGTTTTGACCCAACGAAATTAGATCAGAAAATAGCAGTAATAGAAAACGCTGCTTTGCCATCTTGGACAGACTCATACAATGAAGGCCAGATGATGAATCGAATGATTCAAACGGCACGTATTGCGGATCAAACTGGAGATACAGAGGCACTAAATAAAATGTTTACAACCATAAAAGAAAGATTAGAAGATTGGCTTTCCTACCGATCAGGCGAGGTTGCTTTTTTGTTTTATTACAACAACACCTGGACTTCGCTTTTGGGTTACCCCTCAGGGCATGGCCAAGACAATAATATTAATGATCACCACTTTCACTGGGGTTATTTTATACATGCGGCAGCATTTTTGGAACAATTTGAACCTGGCTGGGCTGATCAATGGGGCGATATGATAAACCTCCTGATTCGCGATGCAGCATCAACAGAACGTAATGATAGCTTATTTCCATTTTTGAGAAACTTTAGCCCTTATGCAGGACATAGTTGGGCAAATGGATTTGCTTCTTTCCCACAAGGTAATGACCAAGAATCTACTTCTGAAAGCATGCAGTTCGCAACTTCACTAATTCATTGGGGGAGTATTACCGATAATGATACCATTCGCGATCTAGGAATTTATATTTATACCACTGAACAAGCAGCCCTTGAAGAATATTGGTTTGATATGTACAATAGAGTTTTTGGGGCTGGACAGCAGTATAAATTGGTTTCTAGGGTGTGGGGAAATTCATATGACAATGGAACTTTTTGGACAGCTGATATTGCAGCATCATATGGGATTGAACTTTATCCCATTCACGGCGGCTCATTATATTTAGGTCATAACCAGACCTATGCAACCGAATTATGGGGTGAAATGGCTGCAAACACAGGTATTTTGAGTAACCAAGAAAATGCAAATCTATGGCATGATACCTATTGGAAATTTTTATCACTTACTGATGCAGAATCTGCAATAGAACTGTACGATAGCTATCCAGATCGAAATTTAAAGTTTGGCATTTCAGATGCACAGACCTATCATTGGTTGCATTCAATGAACGCCCTTGGACCTGTTGATGCATCAATCACTTCCAATCATCCACTTGCTGTTGCCTTTACGAATGATTCGGGTACGACTACCTATGTCGCTCATAACTACAGCAATAATTCCATTTCAGTTATTTTTTCTGATGGATACGTTTTGGATGCCCCTGCACGCATGCTAACAACCAGCCGTGATGTCGAAATTTCTGGAACCTTGGCTTCAGATTTTTACCAAGCATATAATGGTGGCAGTGTAAATCTTGTATTCACTTCCCAGAATACAAATATTTCTAAAGTAGAATTTTATAATGGAACGACGTTAATTGAATCCGATAGCAGTGCTCCGTTCCAAGCGCAACCAACAAATCTTGGTTTGGGAGTTCATGGGATGTATGCTAAGGTCTATGTGGGATCGGAGTTCGTCATTTCTAATAGCATTTCTATACAAGTGGGTGAGCAAGTCCCATTCTCTGCTGTTCATGTTATACCTGGAACTATTGAGGCAGGCCATTTCGATAAATATGAAGCCGGGGCTGGACAAAATATCTCCTACTTTGATACTTCTCAGTACAATGAAGGAGACGCAAGATTAGACGAATATGTTGACACAGGGTCTGATAGTGGAGAAGGAATAACGGTCGGTTGGATTACTGCAGGTGAGTGGTTAGAATATTCCGTAGATGTGCAAAATCCCGGCACCTATTCTATTGCGATTCGGTATTCTTCAGGTAATCCAAATGGTGGTGGACCCATGTATTTTGAATTAGATGGCAAAAGTATTAGCAATTCGATTTCTTTTCCGACAACAGGTGATTGGGATGAATGGGCAACCAAAACCGTAACGGATATCCCAATTACAGGGGGGGAGCAAATTTTACGCATCGCCATAAACAATGGGGAGTTTAATTTGGGTAGAATGACATTCACGCAAACGGGAGATTTAGGTTTTGATCCGCCAGTTGCAGATGCTGGACCCAATGTGTCTACTGTTTTATCAAATACTTCGGTTACTCTTGATGGATCGGGGACTTATGAGCCCACAGGAAAAACCATAACTTATACATGGTCTCAAGTTTACGGCCCAACGGCGTTGGACTTTACTAGCACTTCCAGTGTCACAACTGATGTGTCAAACCTCGTTATTGGAGTGTATAAATGTTTGCTGACTGTTTCTGATGGAAATTATAGTTCTAACGATGAGGTAAAAATCATCGTTTCTGAATCTGGAAATTCAAACCCCTCTATCACTATTAATTCCCCATCTGATGGAGCTTCTTTTGCCGAAGGAACTACTATTGATATTACAACCTTGGCATCGGATTTAGATGGCTCAGTTACTAAGGTTGAGTTTTACCAAGGAAACACTAAACTTGGAGAGGATACTTCGAACCCGTTCACTTTTTCTTGGGCTAATGCTGCCGTGGGGACTTATCAATTAACAGCCAAAGCAACAGATGATACAGGCGGAACAACTACTTCCCAAGCAATTGAGATTACAGTTTACGAAGTTGTTTCTTGTGTAATTACTGACAATGTGGCTAGTCAAGGGTCTTTTTCTGTAGGATACGAAACTATTTTTGAAACTGAAGGAGCTAACGTTATTATTTCGATAGAACTATTAGATACGGATAAATCAGGTGTGGTGGCTTATTTATGGAGAGAAACTCCTTTTCAAGAATCGCAAATGAATCATGTTGAGGGCACGAAATTTTCAAAAACAGTCGGTGGCTTATCTGCTGGGCAAACCATAAGTTATGCAGTCAAATTTGCATATGCAGGTGGCTTAGCAGTAACAAAATACATGAGTTATGTTGTTGGCGACAACTGTAGTGGAAGCAATTCTGATACCACAGCACCTACAAACTTTACTGCTAGTATAGGAACAGTGAGCGCACGATCTGTCGAGTTACTACTGCAAGCAGAGGACGCTTCTGGATCTGTTGTTTATGGCGTAACTTATGGACAAGAACAAAAAAGTTTCACTGGAAGCTCTGGAGTGCAAACATCACTTGTTCTTAGACGTCTATCTCCGGAAACCAACTATACCTTTTTAGTGACAGCAAAAGATATTAGCCAAAACCAAGCAAGTAACAACCCGATTTCGTTGCAAGCAACTACCACTACAGAAACCAACACGGCTTGTTCAGGTACTGAAAGTGAAGCAATCCAAGGCTCGTTTAGTTCTGGATACACTTATTCTTTTGTGACAAGTGGCACCAGTGTAATTATTACTTTCGAACTATTAGATACTGATAAATCTGGAGTTATTGCCTATTTGTGGCGGGAAGCCCCTTTTACCGAAATTTCCATGAGTGGTTCGGGGAATACATTTAGCACTACGGTTAGTGGCTTTACATCCGGAGAAACTATTTCTTATGCATGTAAGTTTGCTTTTGCCGGAGGAATGGCAGTGACTAAATATTTTTCTTATCAAGTTGGAGATGTATGTGCCCTTAGCTTTGATGCGCTTGATGATATAAATGGGTTGCGTATTTATCCGAATCCAGCAAAAGAAGTGGTCTACGTAACTACAGCAAACGGCACGTTAGATAAACTAGAGCTGTACTTATTAAGCGGAAAGAAA